>JAHEZH010000029.1 GCA_023251155.1 Flammeovirgaceae bacterium
GTGCTCTAGTATCAGGTAAAAATCAAAGGGGATCAGTGTGCCGGAGGAGTCGTACGACATCCCCAATGTACCCCCCGTATAAATGATCATCACCTTCGATTTGGGCTTCTCCGGGATAGCGGTATTGATATTGATCTTACTGTAAAGCGTTGTCATGGGTAGTCAGTTCTAGGAATACGGTATGGATTAATCTCTGGTCGACTTGGCAAAAAGACGGGCCGCATTACGGGTGGTAATGGCTTCTACTTCTGCCAACGGCATGGCTCTGAGATCGGCCATACGCTGGGCAATGATGGGAATAAATGAAGGCTCGTTTCGTTTGCCACGATGGGGAACGGGTGCCAGGTAGGGCGCATCGGTTTCCAGCACTACGTGATCCAGGTTCAGCTCCGGCACCACCTTATCCAACCCACTGTTTTTAAAAGTAACTACTCCCCCTATGCCAAGAAAAAATCCCATAGCAGTGATCTTCTTTGCCTGCTCCGCATCACCTGTAAAGCAATGAAATACTCCGGTCAGCTTGCCATCCAGGAGCGGCTCCAGTAATTCAATGGTTTCATTCATCGACTCACGACAGTGGATACTGATGGGCAGTTGATATTTCTTCGCCCAGTTCACTTGTATCTGAAATGCCTCCTTCTGTTCATTCCAGAATGTTTTATCCCAGTGCAGATCCGTACCGATCTCTCCTACCGCTACAAATTTCCTTTTGCCCAGCCATTCCTCCACCCGGTAAAGTTCCTTTTCAAAATCTTTCTTTACCGAACAGGGATGCAAACCCATCATAGGAATGTATTGCTGCGGATTTTTCAATTCCACTTCCATCATTCCATCGATGGAGGTATGATCTACATTAGGCATATAGATTTTACCTATACCGGCTACTTCACTTCGCTGAAGCATCTCCTGACGATCAGCTTTAAATTCTTCACTATAAATATGGGAGTGGGTATCAATCCAGGACATGAGCACACAACTGTTAACGAATATATTTTGCAAAGATGAGCAATCCCACCACAACAGCGATAACGGAAGCAAATAAAACTGCCGCCGCAGCCATATCTTTCGCTTTGCCCGCCAGCGGGTGGATCTCTTTACTTGCCAGGTCAGTCAGGTTTTCGATAGCTGAATTCACAAGTTCCAACGCGATTACCAGTCCGATGACAATCACCAGGGCAATCCACTCCATAGGGGTGATGTGAAAATAAAAACCCAGAAGTGATACGATAACGGCTGCCGCTACATGGATTTTCAAATTGCGTTCTTCGATGAAGGCCGTTTTAAATCCTTTCCATGCATAACCCAAACTCTTCTTCATAGCAGTATTTTTTTTATAGCCGCTGGGAGCAATTGATCGTTGTGAAGCGGGGTTGACAACCCTAAAAAATCGGATGACCGCTTAACGGCTTCGTGCAGATTGAATTGATCCAGCGTGATGCAAAAAGCCATTTTCTTTTCCGATAAAACATGAGCCAGGTACTCCTGCTCGGTTTGCCCGGAGGTAGGAATAAAAATGGCGTTCTTATTTAATTTGATCAAATCCATAATGGTACTGTATCCCGACCGGCAAATGATCAATCCTGATTCTTCCATCGCAGTGTTTAAATCGGAAGCGTTCAAATAATTTTTAACCATAACGTTTTTCTGAACAGAAAGATCGGAATGGTTACCTCCCACCAATCCGCGCACCACCAACACCTTTTGTTTCCATGTCGCCAGCTGACGCACAATCACTTCTTCCATCATCGTGCGCTGTGGTTCCGGGCCTGACAGTAAAACAAGTAAATCGTATTTTCCGGTCAGCTTCCGTTTCTCCAATCGCGACAGCATACCGATGAACGTTAACGTTAACGGATGGTTTTCTGTCAACTTGCCTGTGATACAGTGTTTATCTTCGTCAGGAACCCAGCACTGATCAAATTTTCTTATTTGCCGGTGATTGAAATAATTAATGAGCGGAGCCGCCCACTTCAACCATAACGGCATCAGGATATTTACCTGATGGGTAATGAATACGGAAGTGATGCCCCTCACGCAACAACCAAACCGGTTATCGGAGATGATCACATCAATTTTGTTATCCGTAGTAATCTTCTTTATTTCTTTTTTCTCTTTACGGACTGCACGGATGAATTTCGGAAGTTGAAAAAACATACTCACCATAAACGGCAGCGTGCGTGAGTAATGTACCTCGTACGAAGTGAGTTCAAAAAAAACCATTCCGGGAAACTCGTATTTTAACAACTGCAATGCATCTCCGCTGCTTGCCACGCAAACTTCTGCTCCCTGCTTTTGTAGTTCGTTAATGATCGGAATACAACGTGTAGCATGACCTAATCCCCAATCCAAAGGAGCAACGAGAACTCGTTTTTGTGAAGGAGGAACAGCCATTACTACTTATGGTGAAGGAGGAATGACATCAAACGTAAAACCTTTGTTCAAAAAATGATCGATGTACCTGGGCAATACATACGTCATGTTCTTTTCGGCTTTCACACTATCGTGAAATACAACCACCGACCCTGATCGTGTGGCACGAATACTTCCGCGTAAACATTTCTCTTCGTTCAGATGCTTGTCATAATCGGAAGAGAGCACATCCCACATGATGATCTGGTAGTCATTTAGCCGATGGATCTGGCTCCGTTTAATGCGCCCGTAGGGAGGACGGAAGAGTTTCCTCCCCGTTACAGGAAACCGGAAACCGCAGACGGCAAACTGCTCCTCGCATTGATTCACATTTGCCAGGTAATCTTCGGCAGAGTAGTTCCATCCCTTGAGGTGATGGAAGGTGTGATTGCCCACACTATGCCCTTCATGAATTACCCGTTTGAAAATTTCGGGATGTTTTTGCACATTATGGCCAATGCAAAAGAAGGTTGCCTTTATTTGATAATGGTGCAGTGTATTCAGCACAAATTCGGTAGGGCCGGGCACGGGGCCATCATCAAAAGTGAGGTAAATCGTTTTCTCTTCGGCAGGTACTCTCCACGTAAGTGACGGGTAAATAAAAGGAAGAAAAAACGGTGTCCGGAAAAACATTTGCTCAAATGACGAATTGCGAATGACCAAGTACCCCTGATGAAATTACACCACTTAATGAGCGGTGCCGTATCCGTACATCGTCATTGGTAAATCGTAATTCCACTATTATTCTACGCGACAAGTCAGAATGGTAATATCATCATGATAGCCATTACGACCTTTGAAACCATCCAGCGCGACAATGATATCCTGGTGAATGGTTTTGAGATCCTTCAGGTTATTCTTTTCTACATAATCGATCAACGATTGCAGGCCAAACTCCTGGCTATCTTCATTCATCGTTTCTGTTAATCCATCTGTATAGCAGAACAGTGTGAAGTCGTCCAGGTTATCAATAAAACCTTCGTTGATGAAAGGCAAGGGCTGCATCGCACCGAGTACTGTCGATCCGTCTTCCAGTAAACGAATTCCTTTACCCCGCTGCCAGAGTACGGGTGGGTTGTGGCCGGCATTGACGTACACCATGGTCTTCAACACAATATCGTAGATGGCACCAAAGAACGTGATGAACTTCTCCCCTTTCGTGCTTTCCATCACCTGGAAATTCAATGCTTCAACAATCTCGGTAAGGTTAGGTGTTTGGCGAAGCAATGTTCGCAAGGAGGCCTGGAAGTTAGACATCATCAACGCAGCAGCTATACCTTTGCCACTCACATCGGCCACGCAAATCAGGAATTGATTTTTATTGATGGGCACATAATCATAATAATCACCTCCGACCAAGTCATGCGGCAAATAGCTTGCTTCGATTTTCAGCCGTTGTGTGTTGGGCAGTTTTTCGGGGAAAAGAAATTGTTGCACATCGCTGGCAATTTCCAGTTCCTTACGATAAGCTTCCTGTTGTAATTGCTTGCGCGCCAGTTTTTTATTTTCGATAGCCACAATGATGATGTTGCTCAAGGCCTGAATAAATTTCAGACTCTCTTCGTGATCATGATCGGCTTGCGATTCCAGCCCACCCACGAACACCAGCGCCAGTGTTTCTAATTTATGAGCAATGGGAATGACCAGGTCAAACTCTTCAAACTCGCAGTTTTCAAACTCGGAAATACGATGAATATTTTTAGCCAGTCGCACCCGATCATCGAGGCGAATCCGGGTGTAGTTTTTCTTGGTACCGAAGGCTACTTTGCAATTCCATTTTTCGTCCAGCACGAACAAGGCCATCTTGGTCAGGTTCAGGTTGGAGCGCAGCGTGAAGTTGAAAATCTTGTACAGGGACTCTTCCGGCAAATTGCTGTTGATCGCCTGCGTGATTTCCAGCAAGGCGTTGAGTTCCAGTTCTTTCTTCTCTATCTGCTTCTTAAGGGATTGTTCGCTCATAGTACCAATGAAACAAAAATAATCAGGAATGGTCAGGATTTGTTGATTATTTTCGATTAATGAATGGGCGTTGCTTTTAACGGATTCCACCGCCTTCCTTTCCAGTTATACCCCCTCACCTGCGACAAAATTCCCACCACCACCACGTAGAGTGAATGAGTGAATTGCAGCGCTAAGAAAGAACTCCAGCTCCAGCGAAGGCCAAGGAAAAACCCCACGCGGTAAAGAAAAAGGGCTTCACAACTCATTTTGATCGACCACAGAATCAGTGAATCTCTCCAGTCGATTGTGCCGGTGGCCACGAAGACAAAAAGAGAAAGGAAGCACATGTGAAAAACCAGCACAGCAATGGCGGTCAGTTGAGTTACAAAGGAAGAATTGTATTTCCACTTGCTGGCCCAGCGCAATCGCTGATTGAAAAACTCACTCCAGGAAGTTTGTGCTGCCGTAGACACCACTGCATTCGGGTCATAGAGAAATCGCACACTGTCTTTCCAACGTGCGGCTATCTTGCGCATCAGAAACTCATCGTCACCGGAAGGAATCGTTTCATTCCCTTCATAACCATATACTTCCATGTAAGCCGATTTCAAAAAAGAAAGGTTAGCACCGTTACACATCGTTGGCTGGCCCAGCGCCAATGTCGCTCCGCTGGTTCCAACAAGGCTCGAAAACTCCAGCGACTGCATCTTTGAAAATAGTGACCCTGATGGATCGATACGCACAGGGCCAACTACCATTTTAATTTTATCGGAATGGAAGCAGTCATTAATTGTAATGAGCCATTTTGCTGATAAATGACAGTCCATATCGGTAACGATGATGATATGGCCTTTTGCATTCTTAATTCCCCAATCCAACGCGGCCTTCTTTCCCGTTTTGCCTTCGGGCAATTGTAATAAGGTAAGGTTCGGATAATTTGCTTTACCGATCAAAGCCACAGACTCATCCGTAGAATGATCATTCACCAATATAATTTCAACATTTTCTTTTCCATATCGCTGTGCATCAAGGTCTTTGAGTAACGAGGGGATAGCGATTTGCTCATTGCGGAAGGCAATAACAACCGATAATAGCCGGTCATCAGGCCTCACCACTTTCAGCGGGCGACTGGCATCAAAAAGCAGCCAGCCCCAGGTAAGCACCAGTAATACTACCGAATACAACAGGAAGACCAGAATGAAAAAGAGGGTCATGAACAGTTTGTAGCTAAATTGCGAGCCGAAGCAAAATGGAGAAAAAAGCGGTTAAAGAGAAAATTATTCTTGGGCTCGACCCAGGCACAGCGGTGATGGGATATGGAATCATTCTGGCGCTGGGCAGCAGCAAACTCCAACTGCTCCAGTTTGGTGTTATCCACCTCAGCAAGATGGAAACACACGAACTGCGCTTGAAGAAAATTTTTGACCGCGTTCTGGCTTTGATTGACGAGTTCAATCCGGACGAAGTAGCGCTGGAAGCTCCTTTTTTTGGCAAGAACGTACAATCCATGCTGAAATTAGGTCGGGCACAGGGAGTAGCGATGTCAGCCGCGCTTCATCGTGAGATACCCATTACCGAATACGCCCCACGAAAGGTAAAACAATCCGTTACCGGCAATGGTAATGCAAGCAAAGAGCAGGTAGCCAAAATGCTGATGCAGATTTTCAGCATCAAAGAAATGCCCAAACTGCTGGATGCCTCCGATGCATTGGGGGTAGCAGTATGCCATCACTACCAAAATGGAACCGAAAAATCGAAAAGCAAATCGTGGGAAGGGTTTTTAAAGGAAAACCCGGGGCGATTGAAGTAAAGGGAATGAGGAGAACTGAAGTTTCAAAAAAACAGTACCTTCACGCCAGTCCCGAAAAACCTGTTTTAATTACCTCAACATGAATACACGATTAGTAGTAGTACTGCTAAGCAGCATCTCCTTCCTTTCTTTTTCACAAACGGCCAGCTTTGTTGCCGCTTCTCAAAGCAGCCAAAGTACCTCCATTATCATCGATTGGTCCATCGGAGAATTGATCACTGAAAGTTTTTCAAACGGCTCGGTACACCTGAGTCATGGCGTGAATGAAACCGGCAGCATATTCATCATTACCGGTGATCTTAAAGAACCGATTGCTGTGGAAGCCAAAATTTACCCGGTTCCCTTCCACTCTGACTTGTTTATTGAAGCTGGCGATGAGAGCAGCAACCTCAGAGAGCAGCACATTACTTTACTCGATGAAACCGGGCGTGTAATGAAGGCAGAAGTGGATTTCATCTCCAACCAGAAAGCAAGAGTAGATGGACAATTGCTTGCTCCCGGATTTTACCTGCTGACCCTAAGAACAAATAACTCCATAAAAACCTATAAACTCCTCAAGAAATGAAAACAATCCTCACGTTCGCTTTTCTCATCACCACCATCGGTTTATGGGCACAAAGCCCTCAGTCATTTAAGTACCAGGCTTTACTGAGAGATAAAAATGGTGTGCTTATTATGGATAAAACGGTAAGTGTGCGCGTTGGCATACTACAGGGAAGCATAACGGGCACAAGTGTGTATTCGGAAACACACAGTATAAAAACAAGTACATCCGGAACCATCAATCTGGAGATCGGAAAAGGAACATTGCGCACGGGAACATTCACTTCGATCAACTGGGGGAAGAATTCGTTCTTCGTAAAAATTGAAATGGATCCTGCTGGCGGCAACGCATTTGAATTGGTAGGTACTTCACAGCTGCTATCGGTACCTTATGCTTTGTATGCCGAGAAGTCGGGGGATGAGAAGTGGTCACAAAACGGTGCCGACATTTATTACAATCTTGGAAAAATGGGTATCAATTCAAGTTCACCAGCTACAAAACTTGAAATCAATGGCGGTGGAGATTTGGATGTTCTTTCAATCAAGAATGAAAACAACTCTTCCGGGCTAACTAATCTGGTAGCATCGAATACTGATTTTCATGCTTCAGCATTTATTGGAAAAAGATCAAGAGGTACATTCTTAAGCCCGGCACCAGTGCTGGCCGGTGATCGTATTACCGGAGTTTACGGAAGTTTATTTCTCAATGGCGCATATCAGAATGCAGCAGCAATTCAAATGTATGTAGGTAATGCCGCGGGAGGATTAAGCTACCCCACAAACATACGATTTGAAACTACATCTGCCGGGCAAATGGATCGGGCAGAACGTGTCCGCATTACAGAAGAAGGAAATGTAGGTATTGGAACAACTACACCTGCCTACAAACTCGATGTGGCAGGAACTATCAATGCAACCGGACTTCTGATCAATGGCCAGTCCATTAATACCAGCAGTGAATCGTGGACAAGGAGTAATAGTGACATCTATTACAGCAGCGGACAGGTGAGTATTGGTACTGCTTCCCAGGCATCCAGATCAAGTCTTTATATTGATACACCTATCCCTACATCCGACAACAACAAAAGCAATGGCCTGTTTATTAATGCTACCGATGTAAGTTCCAGAGGTATTCCACTCTGGATAAGATCCAATACTTCCAATCTGACTTATGGTGTAACACCGGGAGGTACTCTTGGCCGATTTCTTCGGTTTCATGATTTACGGTTCGCACAAGATGGAATGTGGGATTTCGGAATAGACCAAAACAATTCATTGTATATCATGGGAGGCAGTAATGGGGATATTACCGAAAAATTCACTGTAAAATCAAATGGCAATATTGGAATAGGCTCACCTGACCCCTTGAGTAAACTGGACGTGAACGGTGGCATCAATGCTACACAGTACCTCCTAAACGGAGCACCCGTGAGTTTTGCATCCGGCCAACCTCAACAATGGGGTGTTACCGGATCTAATTTATATTACAACACCGGAAGAATAGGAATCGGATTGAATTCGCCTTCCGTAAAACTGGATATTGACGGAGGCACCGATCTGGATGTACTCAATATGAGAAACGCCAACAATTCGCTAGGAATAAATGCCTCTGTTTATTCAAATACCGACTTTCATGGATCTGCCTTAATCGGTAGAAGAGCAAGAGGTTCATTTGCATCCCCTTCCCTACCCTTCAATGGAGATCGAGTTACCGGAATATACGGAAGTATCTATGCCAACAGTGATTTTCAAAATGCAGGTGCCATTCACATGTATGTAGGTGCAAACCCTTCTTCATTCAGCTACCCCATTAATATCCGTTTTGAAACAACCAACACAAACGAAACTATCCGGAAAGAACGGATGAGGATAACAGAAAGCGGACTTGTAAAAATAACCACGAATGATGTTTACATCGAGCAGGTAGACAGCGGTGTAATCATGAAATCACCCAATGGAGGATGCTGGAGAATGACCGTCAGTGATTCGGGCACTCCTGTATTCACCGCTATCGCTTGCCCACAATAAAAACTGAAGCGTGCCTGTTTTTCAAATCGCATTGAGAGTAAGTGATGTTTCATCTCTTTTTGCTATTGAACCCAGCTTTAGTTCTTCGGGACCAAATCTATTTTAAAATAGATAAAGAACTTTTTACATCATTGAAACATTCACCTCTCAACGTATAAAAGTAGGTTCCGGAAGAGATGTCCTTTCCATCCCAATCATTTTTATAATCGCTACTATAAAAAACGCTTTCCCCCCAACGATTTAAAACCAATAATGAAACACTTCCATACTTTTTTGTATCAAAATAAAGGAACTGATTGTACGTATCCCCATTAGGTGTAATAACATTAGGAAGATTTTTAATTTCCATTGGAGGTTTAACAAATGAAATTGATCCTTTAGCTTCACCACAACTATTCTTAGCAACCACCCAGTACTCACCGTATTCCGTCATATTAAAATCAGGTTGAATTGAACCGTCTTGCCATGTAAATGAAAGGTCATCAAGCGTATAGTCAAATTGAAGTATCCTTGGAACGAGGGGACAAACCATTTCGCTCTCACCTAAATCAATTGATGTTGGTTGACTTGATATTTTCACGCTTATGGTATCTTGTTTTATTCTGCAGCCATCAGTAATTTTCAACCAGTACTTTCCTGATTTTGTAGCTACTATTCCTGGAGATGTTGCCCCTGTACTCCATAGATACGTGTAAGTATCGTCTGTTACATTAGTGGATAGTGGTAGTGATCGCTGATCACAGGTTGCCTTATCTGGCCCCAAGTCTAAATTTATTTCTTTACCTGGCATTTGAAATGAAACGGAATCTCTTACTTCCCCACAGCTATTTTTTACACTGACCCAATATTTTCCGTAACTCAAAACGTCAAAATAACTTTTCTTCGATCCATCCTGCCACGTAAAATCAAGCCCTTCAAGATTGGTTGATCCGTTGTATGGCTGAATACGTCTTTTAACAAAAGGACAGATCAATTCATCATTACCCAGGGAGAAGGCTACAGGCGTGAAAGACATTTTTACATTAATGGTATCCACAGCCACATTGCAGCCGCCAACAATTCTTAACCAATATTTTCCTGAACTTGAAACCGTAATCGCTGGAGTAGTTTGTCCGGTATTCCATAGATAACCAAAACCCGCGTTGGTTGTATCTGAAGCAATCACAACAGAATTCTGATTACAGACGGACAGATCAGGGCCCAAGTCCAATCTCACTTTTTTACCCAGTGATTTGACAAATTCACCGCGTTGTAAAATTCTATACGCAGGTGATCCTACACTCACCCAGGATGTGCCACTATTATCATTTCTTTTAAGAATATTACAAGCTTCTATTCCATTATAATTGTATTCCAGATCAAAAACATTATTGTTGTCCAGACTGGCAACAAATACTCCAAAATAAGGAGCGGTTGGACTGATCGCTGAAAGGCCATTCATTTGGTTTGGCAAAGAAGACACTTCATATATTTGAATACCTTCAGGATTACCTTGTATGTTGCTCACTACAACGTTATCCTGATTCTCCGTTTGACTCACAGTGACGTTTGTCCAGTTCGACAAATAGCGAAAGGTAGATTTATCTCCAACTGGCGCACCCGAAAAAACACGCACAGGGTTTCCAACAAATGTTCCGTGATGCGCTCCTGCTGTTTTATCGTAAACAATATTCCCAGTGGTCTCATCAAAATTCCAATATCCTATCAAATCACTTTCGTTACCTGCCAAACGCACACACATGGAAGTTCTTACCTCATTTTCAGTCAAAGCCCTCTTCCACAACCTTACTTCATCCATTAGTCCATTGAATCCATAGGTCACATTATTTGAAAGAAAGTGACCTATTTTGGGAGTATCGCCAGGGTAACTGGAAGCCATAGGCCGACTGGAATCTCCTGAAGAGTTTCCACCAACATTTATCCCATTTATATACAGTTGAATATCATAAGGGGCCTTCATTACCGCGCAGACGTTTATCCAACGACCTAATACATTACTTACTGAAGCCATTTTTCCTCTCCTGTAAGTCGAAAGGCTAGCTCCTGTACCATCTCCAAATTCGCACCACAACTGACTACCACTAATAAAAAACCAGAATCCACGATAAGTGGGAGTATTGTCATTAGAAACAAAAATGGCAGAAGGAGTGCTATTGCTTGGATCGAGATAAATCCATGCTGAGACGGTGAAAGGCAGATTCACATCATGATAAGTGTCTCCTAGTCTGATGTAACTGCCAGCACCATTAAATTTAATAGCGCGGCCTGAACCTATATTATCCACCTGTGCGTGCAGACAGACGGATAGAAGATAAAAAGAAAAAGTGATCAGGTTTTTGGGGTTCATTCAGCACTACGAAATTGAGGTTAAGATTCTAACGATCCGTTCAGAGGTCTTACCATCCCACTTTGGTGGAATGGTTCCCTTCTTCCATTGTCCGTAATTCAATTTAGTCAACGAATCAATTAAAAGATCGTAACTATCCCCGGTCATTTCGTTGGTTCCAAACGTTATCGTCTCAGGTCGTTCAGTATTATTTCGAAGGGTGATGCAAGGTACTCCCAATACGGTTGTTTCTTCCTGAACTCCACCCGAATCGGTAATCACCACTTTGGCTTCCTTGATCAGGTAGATAAACTCCAGGTAGCTAAGCGGATCACAGGTGATAATGTTTTTTGGTTTTTGTACCAACGTAGCAAAGTTTTTGAGCGTACGTGGATGAACCGGAAATATCAACGGCATCGCTGCTTTCTCATCAAGCAATTGCATCCAGTGTGCAAATTTTTCAGGATCATCTACATTGGAAGGGCGGTGCAGTGTGAGAACGCCATACCGTTTTGAATCCAGTTTGTTTTTATCCCAAAGTTGCGGTTTAAATGCCCTCGAAAGATTAGCATTTAGCGTATCAATCATGGTATTTCCCACAAAGAAAATCCGTTCTTCTTTCACTCCGTTGTGTCGGAGATTCTGGTTGGCTACCTCGGAAGTGGTGAAAAAATAATCTGCCAGCGAATCGGTAACCATACGATTAATTTCTTCGGGCATTGCCATATCAAAAGAGCGAATACCTCCCTCTACATGTGCTACTTTTGTATTCATCTTTTTGGCAACAATAGTACATGCCATAGTGGATGTCACATCACCCACCACTACTACCAGATCCGTAGGATGAGCACTCAAGTCCCTTTCAAACTCCACCATGATCTTGCCTGTTTGCTCCGCCTGAGTACCTGATCCAGCGCCTAGATTGACATGAGCCTCCGGTATATTTAGTTGCTCAAAAAAGACCTTACTTAGCTTATCGTCATAATGCTGTCCGGTATGTACAAGCCGGTAATCGATCTTTTTTCCTGAAGTCAGGTTATTTTTTTCGATGGCCCTGATAATGGGAGCGATTTTGATGAAATTAGGCCTGGCGCCTGCAATCAGAGTAATTTTCATTCCTGGTTCATTAGGGTTGCAAAATTCCTTTTCTTTGCGACAAAATAAAATTTAAGGCGTGCAAAAGAAGATTTTAATGCTGCTCAATGCTCCTTATCCGGCTGATATCCGGGTAAAAAAAGAGTCGGATGCGTTAATCCAGTCAGGTTTTGAGATACATCTCCTCTGCCTTAGAAAAAAAGGGCAGCTGGTAAGCGAAGAATTTGAAGGAATTCAAGTTCACCGCATTGATGCCGGAAAAAACAACTATGAGCTGGCCTTCTGGGATGTAGTCATGTCACTGCATTTTGTGCATCCCAAATTCAAATCAGCGGCGAGAAAGATTTTACAGGAACAAAAAATAAGTATTGTTCACATCCACGACCTACCGCTAGCGGGAACCGCTTTGAGTTTGAAGAAAGAACTCAGTCTGAAAGTGGTTCTTGACATGCACGAAAATTATCCGGAAGCATTACGCACCTGGTTCAAATGGAAGAAGAATCCAATTGTCAGGCTAAAGAACTCACTCTTCATGAATCCGGAGCGATGGACCCAATTTGAAAAACAAGCCTGCGAACAATGCGATCGCATCATTGCCGTGGTCGAAGAAATGAAAGAACGTGTGATTCAGGAACATTCGATAGGGGCAGAAAAAATTGTAGTAGTTACCAACACCGAAGACAAAACTTTTGTCAATCAGAAACTGGACACTTCGGTGTACCAGTCACTGAATGGCAAATTCATTCTCACCTATTCAGGCGGCATCGGGCCACATCGGGGGGTAGATACTGCTATAAAAGGAATGCAATACCTGAAAGACAACGATAACATTCAATTTGCTATTGTTGGTTTTGGAAGTGCCTCTGTGATGGATAATCTAAAAGCGCTGGTAGCAGAACTACAATTAAAAAACGTTCACTTCTTCGGGTTTCAACCCTTCTCAAAATTTTATTCCTACATGCACCTCACCGATGTGAATGTCATTCCACATCAATCCAACGGACATACCGATAATACGGTGCCACATAAATTATTTCAAGGCATGATGGCGGGTAAACCTTTGCTGGTCAGCTCAAGTGCACCGCTAAAAAGACTCACTGAAAAATACAAAACAGGTGTCGTGTTTGAAGCTGGTAATCCGGAAGACTTCGCTGAAAAAGTAAAGACAATCGTTACCGATAAGGAACTGCAAAACACATTAGGCAGAAATGGAATAAGAGCTACCCTAGAAGGAAATATCAACTGGGAAACCACACAAAAGGAGTTAATCAACTTATATACTACCATTTAGCATCCATGCCTGTATCATCCGCTTATACTACCGCGCTTCAGATCGCCACTTCGCCCATCTATATCAAAAAGAATCTGATTCGTCCCAAATCATTCACAGCGGGTTATGTGTTTTACCGGATAGCTCGTCCCTTGTTGAAAATCAACTATGCGATTTTTAAAGTGATTAATCCAGAAAGACCTTGGACCAGCCAGGCAGCCATCCGTATTTTTGAAAAAATACTTACGCCTCAAATGATCGGCTTTGAGTACGGCAGTGGCAACAGTACACTTTTTTTTGCACGGCATCTGAAGCACATCACCAGCATTGAACATAACCAGGGGTGGTTTGATATTGTAAAAAACAAGCTTCAACAAAGAGACTTGGGCAATGTCGATTATCACTTCATTCCGCCTGCTACCGCAGAGGAAACCAACACCTACACCTTCTATCACGATTACCACCTGACGGAAAAAGATTTTGATGTCAGAAAAGAATACCACGCCTATTTTTCCTTTGTTAAAAATTACCCCGACAATCATTTTGATTTTATCATGGTAGATGGCCGCGCACGTGTGGAGTGTTGTCTCAACGCGATACCCAAGCTGAAAGCAGGAGGCATCTTCGTTCTGGACAATTCTGACCGCAAACGGTACGAGCCTGTATTTAAAGTGCTTGCCGGATGGAAATGTATCAATACTACCACCGGCCTGTTTGACACTACATTTTGGTTTAAACCTTAGAACCTTAGCACGTGCTCCTGCTCTATAAAATCATCTATCATCCCCGTATTAATCCTTTCCTTCTTTGGATAAATAAACGACTCTCTTCATTGACCTCTTTTCGATTGCCTCCTGCAGGAGTGATTTCCGTTGAGGCAGGGGGAGTAAAAATGAAGCTAGCTACCAACCAAACAAGTTATGTAAACAAGGTATTGTATTGGAGGGGAGCCGATTCTTTTGAGTACACTCCAGTTTTTGTTGAGCTGATTAAAAAGTGTCAGGTCTTTTGTGATATTGGCGCCAACTCCGGTTATTATTCTATACTGGGCGCTAAAATCAATCCACATGCTTCCGTTTTTTCTTTTGAACCTTCCACTGGGCCTTTGTATTTTCTTACCCGAAACAAAGAGATTAATAACCTGAATGATCAGATCAGCATTAACTCAATAGCGCTTTCAAATAGTAATGGAGAAGCTACTTTCTACGAAGTTGTTAATTCAAAATATCCATATGTAAAATACAACCTGGGTGGCGTAGGAAGCCTTCAAGCGGACTCACTAAAAAACCCAATCATTGTCAAAACGGAGACTCTCGATCATTTTGTCCAGCAAAAAAGAATTAGCAGTATCGATCTCATCAAAATCGATACTGAGGGAACGGAGAATTTCATTTTACAAGGTGCTGAACAAACCATCTCTCGAGATAAACCCATCATCATTTGCGAAACACTGTTTAATAAAATTGAACACAGGCTGGAAGAAATCATGAAATCTCACGGCTACCACTTTTACAATTACAAAAAAGGTAAACTTCATAAAGTAGCCACCATCGTAAGGTCGCACGATGATGGGGTACGGGATTGTTTTTTCGTCCATCCATCCAAAGTTCATTGGATTGAGTTCGCTCGTTCCAACGCTTGAATCACCGGCAGCACCAATGTTATTCTTTTCCGCATACTGTTTTTTATTAGATTTATAAGTATGAAAAGAAAGACACAAACACGCAAAATCTGCCTGCTAGCCTGCAGCATCTTGCTGTGGTGCTTTCTTGCAATTTCCCATTTCACCCATGGGCAGTCTTCCATTAATTATTCGATTTCGGAGGGAATGCCCAGCAACGAAGTCTATGACACCTATCAGGATACGGAAGGATTTGTTTGGTTTGCTACCGATAATGGTGTCGTTCAGTACGATGGCAATGAGTTAAAAATTCTTCATGTTAAAGATGGTCTTACCGACCCGGTAGTATTTGGTTTTTTTGAAGATTACAAAAAAAGGATCTGGTTCAGAACCTATTCAGGAAGGCTGTCTTACTATGACCCGCAGTCAAAAAAAATACTGGCCTATGCTTACAATGATAAGATAGCGGCTCTTGTTAAAAATGGAATCATATTATCCATCTATTATGACCGATCCAATAATCTTTGGATATACGTTACCGGCTCGGTGATAGAAATTGATAAAAATGGAAACATCTCAGAAACCCGGCAACCGTTTAAGATATTCTTCTATCAGAAAATGGAACAAGGACATCTACTGGGAATAAATCCTAAAAACGAACGGATTGACACTGCCATTATTAACGGCATTCATCTCCCAATCAGGTTATCAACGACTTTATCCAATCAGGTGATTTGTGCGATCACCATAGAAGACAAAATACTATTTTCTATTAACACTGATGTTTTTGAATTTAAGGGAAAGAAGGTAACCAAAGTATTCACGGGAAGGTCATCCATTGTTAGTCTTTCGAAAGATAAAAATGATGACATCTGGGTAGGGTATTTCAATGATGGGGCTGAAATTCTGAATAGCCAGAACTACTCTTCTAAAGATTTCAATTTTTTCAAAAAAAAATCCATCAGCAAAGTTATTCGGGATAACGAAAATGGATACTGGTTCGCTACACTGGAAAACGGAGTATATTACTTACCCAATAAAGACATTGATACGATAAGTTACTCTCAAAACACCAGAATCAAAGCTGCCATTTCTTTTAATAACGAAATCATTGCCGGCGACCAAAAGGGATACCTGCATTTTATAAATGCTGAATCTCAAAAAGAGATCTCCTCCATGTACATGGGAGGCCCCATTATGTCCATCTTCCAGGATGTAGAACGCAAAATATGGGTATCCACCAATGCCAGTGTTTTCCTGCTGGACTCCACCTACAAGACAATAAATCAATTCAAACCACTAAGTAAAATCGATTTTTCGAATGATGGTGACCAGTACGTTTGGGCAACTGGGGTTTTAACAACGCTGTTTGACATTAAAGGTAATGTTATTAAACACACAAAAACGGGTATATACCGCTCCATCCTGATAAAAGATTCTCTTCTGCTGTTGTCTGGTAAAATCGGAATAGAAATCAGAAAAAAGAACATGGATCTGATCGCCTCGCCTGATGAATTGCATAACATAAAAGTCAGAAAAATCGACTTATTGAATGACTCCATAGCACTTTTATCATCGATTGGAAATGGTCCTATCTTATTAAATTTAAACAACTTCAAACCCGAGTGGCTGAACGTCAGTAAAAAATTCCCGGCAGATAATACTTATGCCATTATTAAAATAGATTCCGTTCTTTGGGTGGGGACTGAAAAAGGTGTTTTCCGTATAAACAACCAGTATCTGTTTACACAAAATACTCCCTTCAATCATCTTAGCAAGTTAAGCGGATTGCTCAATGACAAAATTGACTTATTAGTCAACACAAAAAAAAGTATCTGGGCTTTTTCCGAAGATGGTATCTCCATCATTCCCTTATCCGAAAATCATTTTGACAATCAGACCCCTAAATTTTACCTCAAAGACATCTTTGTCAATAATAAAAAAACAACTGCCGGTAAGTACATTCACCTGAACCATGATGAAAATTACCTGAAAATAGACGTTGGATTCATTTCATTTAACAACAGAAATATCAGAATCCGGTTCCGGTTATCAGAAACTGATGCATGGTCGTATACCAACAATCACTCCATTGAATTTTTCGCACTTAGTCCAGGCAACTATAAAATAGACATGGAATACTCAACCAATGATATTGTGTGGCATGCGGCTATCCAGGATTTAAATATTTCCATCAAGGCCCCTTGGTGGAAATTATGGTATGTACAACTAGGTGCTTTCTTTGCCTTAAGCTTTCTCGTTTTCATTTTTATCATGACGAGAATATCACTGATCAAGCAGAAGCAACTACACCTTCAGAGTCTCACTAACCATCAACAAAAAATTATTCAGTCCGAAATCGAATCCATCGAAAGAGAAAGAAGTCGCATTGCCAAAGATCTCCATGATGGCATTGGCACAACACTTACTTCCATCAAAATGGGCATCAACCAGGTAATGACCAGGTACAATCAGAACGAAGCCAACGAGGTAGAAAATCGTCTTCAGGATGTATTGAAGGAAGTGAAGAACATTATCCATGACTTGACACCTCCCGCACTCATGCAGTTCGGATTACACGAGGGACTAAAAAACTACATTGAGAAAATCTCCAGCGACACTCACGTGCAGGTGAAACTGGATGTTTTTGGAGAGGAGATCAAACAACCAAAAATCAATTTATTCGTTTTCCGCATTATACAGGAATTAGTCATCAACTCCTTGAAACACGCCAACGCCAAAAACATCACCATCCACTTGAATGCCTTTGATGACCTTCTCAACATTCTTTATGAAGATGACGGGATTGGATTTGTTGCCGATGAAGTAACCAGGGGTAATGGTCTTTATAATATAGAATCGCGCATACAGGCACTGCAGGGAAAAATATTATTCGAAACAAGTTCAAAAGGCGTATCTTACTCGATTGATATCCCCTTACTATGAGTGCCGAAGCCATGGAATCAAACCGCACCGCTCCACTTACAGCTACTGTGCTGGTCGATGATCACGTCATTTTTTGCGATGGACTGGAAAAATTATTAAATGATTCCAACTACTTCGCTGTGATTGGAAAGTTTCACACCAGTAGTACTTTTCTGAATGCACAAGAAAATATATCCCGGCTTCAGTTATTAATAGTAGATATTGAGATGCCCGAGCTAAACGGATTGGAACTGATACGGAAGATCAGGCAAAAAGATACACAGACAAAAATTGTGATTTTGAGTATGCACGATGAATCCACTTATGTGCGCGAGGCCTACCAATCGGGTGCCAATGGCTACCTGGTAAAATCGGTAGATAGCAATACATTGATTAAAAATCTGACCCAGATCATGCAGGGAGAAAATATTTTCCCTGTCTTGCCAAGCAAGTCCAAAACTTCGTCACCCCTTTCCGAGCAGGAAACGCGCATTGTAAAGCTTATCGCTACAGGAATCAATTCCAAAGAAATTGCTCTTCATCTGAATCTGTCGCCCTTAACCGTACAGGCACATCGAAGAAACATTCTCAAAAAACTAAAAGTGAACAATACAGCAGAACTAATCCGCTTATCCTTTTCGAAGGGATTTATCGAATGAGGCTTACATTTGTGTTTTCTTAAATTGAGTGCATCCCAATGGGTATTGTTATTCGTCAAAGTATTTATACCACTATTATATCCTACATCGGGGCAGTTCTCGGTTATATCAATCTGTTATATCTTTTTCCCAAGTTTCTAGCCCCGGAACAGGTGGGTTTGCTGCGAACTGTACAAGATGCAGCTATTCTTTTCGTGCCCTTTGCCCAGTTTGGGTTAGCACAAAGTATTTTTCGGTTTCATCCGCAGTTAGCAAAAGATAAAGATTCAGAAGCAAGCTTTCTGAGTTTGCTGCTCTTACTTGCCATCAGTGGATTCGCTATCTTTTTGATTGTATTCAAAATTTTCGAACATCCGCTCCTCTCCTATTTTCAGGACAATGCTAAAGAGATTATCCAATACGCCTCGATCGTAGTATGGCTCACATTTATTCTACTCATTACCGCATTACTCGAGGCTTATTCACGATCGCATCTTAAAACCGTTTTCCCAAATCTTTTGAGGGAAGTAGTTATTCGGTTGCTGCTAGGAGTGCTTGTGATTGTTTATTTTAAAGGTGGGCTTACTTACTCCGGTTTTATCATTGCTACCGTAATGGCCTATCTCAGTTGCCTGCTCATACTTATCATTTACCTGGCGGCACAAAAACACCTGTATTTTTCATTCCGCTTCAATGCCATACCTAAATCAAAAATAAAAGAGCTGATTGGCTATAGTTTTTTCAGTTTTGCCGGCACTGCAGGGATGATCATCATTGGAAAGATCGACAGCATGATGGTATCGGCACTGATCGGGCTTGCTGCCAATGCCGTGTATACTACTGCGTTTTATATGGCCGCTGTTATTGAAATTCCTAAACGGGCACTGAGCCAGGTAGCCATGCCTTTGATCGCCAGAGCGTTCGAAAAGAAAGACCTGAAAGACATTGCTACTATTTATCAAAAAACCTCCATCAATCAGTTTATTATTGGCGCCCTGTTTCTAATCGGCATTTTTATCAACATCGACAACATTTTTAACCTGATGCCAAAGAAAGACATCTATGAAGCAGGCAAATGGGTGGTGATCATCGTTGGGGTGGGTAAGTTGACCGATATGCTCTTCGGACCAAGCAGCGAAATCATCGTGCTCTCCAAATACTATGCTTTCAATATCCTACTTATACTGATACTTGCTTCATCTGCCATCGTCTCTTTGAATGTCTTAATCCCTGCGTATGGAGTGAATGGCGCTGCCGTAGGAGTAGCACTGGCGCTTATCCTCTTCAATGTGGTTAAATACTTTTTTATCTGGATCAAACTAAAAATGCAGCCATTCAGCACTGCTACTTTAAAAGTTTTAGTAATCGCACTACTGACATTGGGATTGAATTATTTACTCCCCCGGTTTGATTACTTATTCATCGACATCATTGTCCGTTCTTCAGTAATCACTGTATTTTACAGCACACTCATTCTATTCTCCAAGGCATCGCCCGATGGAAATGCATTTCTTCAGAAAATAATGAGTACAATTGGGGCGAACTACAAACGCTGAAGCAAATCGCTTAACTTAAGCGTTAGTTTTTTGCGGGTATAGGATGACACATCCCTTTCCGTTGAAGTCTCGTTTTTCTTCCAATGATAAAAATACCTGATCAAGGACTGACCTATCCCTGACCTGTCATCGCGTTCAAAAATTTCGCCTGCCTGTGTTTCTCTCAACACATCGGCTGCATCACCTTTAACCGGACCCGTAGCCAGAATGGGATTACCGGAGGCGAGGTATTCAAAAAACTTACCTGGCAAATTCCCCGGAGCAATAGCCGTGTAAGCCAGTACTAACAACTGCAAATCCGTGGCTCCGTATACTTTTAGCAACTCGCTATGCGGAATGGAATCAATGAACATCACCAATTTACTCAACACCTCATCATCGGCAATGTATTTCTTAAATCCGGAGTTTACATTACCGATAAACTCTACCGTCACATTCGCGTTGAATTCAGCATCGGTTAATGCAACCTGCTTTAATGCTTCCATCACAGGCCTGGGGTCGCGCAGCTCATCTACAATACCAATGTGCCGGATGGTAAATTTAGTTGTTGTTACTCGCTGTACTTTACCAAAATCATCTTCGTCAAAACCGTTGGTGATCAGATCCACTTTTCGTCCGCTTAACTTTTCCAATCGGTCCACATGATAAGGGGCAATAGTAACAACACGATCGGCAGTAGTCAGCACTTTGCGCTCCAGTATCTGATGTCGCTGTCGCGCAAATCGGGTGAGCGAAAGTGTATCGAGTAAATCCCATTCACTCCAGGGATCGCGAAAATCAGCAATCCATTTCAGGGAGGGATTCTTTTTCTTCAGCTTTAGGCCAATGAGATGAATGCTATGTGGTGGACCTGTAGTGATGATCTTCTCGATCTGGTTATTTTTTATAAACTGTTCAAGAAAAGTAACGGAAGGCTTCACCCAGAACACACGGGCATCCGGGATAAACACATTCCCTCTCACCCAGCTGCTCACACTTCCAAAAAATGATTTCTTACCCGTGGTAATGAAATCACTAGGTTTCACCTGCTTCTTCCCGGTGAGAGAAGAAAGCCGGTAGAATAAATCATAAGGCTCCCAAATCGGAGACCTGATTACTTCCACAGAAGCAGGTACATCTTTCTGTAAGGAAGGATCCTGGATCGTAAACGAAGGATTGGATGGTGTATAAACATACGGTTGCCAGTCCAGCTTCACCAGGTATTTTACAAACTTTAACCAACGTTGCACACCACTCCCTCCGCTGGGCGGCCAATAGTACGTGATTATCAAAATCTTTTTCATCAGAGTTAATTATGAAGTGAACGAGATGTTAATTGATAAGGAAAAAAAACAGATCACTTTATTAATTTGTAATTTTTATATTCCCCCATTCGCCAGCCGGAAATACGCTCAATCCAAAGTCGTAGTTTATCCATGAAAGTGAAATTATTGCGGGATAAATCCCGGTCATAATTCCAGTTTTTTTGATATATCCGTTTTCTCATTACTTCCGGATGATCTCCCGTATATCGCTTCAACGATTCAGTATCTCCGTAGTCAAATTGAGCTGCTTTACTCACATGCTCATCTACCCAGTTATCATCATGCCATAACTTCTGCATTGAAGTGTTTTTCTTCTGCAAGGCAACAGGGTCTCGCACCCATCCATAATGGTGAACATGAACATCAACTAACTTTACTTTCAATTTAGTATTTGGCTTTTTTCGAAAACCTTGTGCATCCTTATAGGAAAATATCGATTTATCATTTCGTATCACCCGTATTTCTTTTCTATACCATGAGATAGCTTCGCCTATATAATCGTATGACCCATAGAAATGAATGTAATTGAAGAGTAAGCCTTCTACTCGCCTGTCATGCAAATTATCACGCATAGCCTGACTAATTGCAGGGAGATACTTTTCATGAATAACTTCATCGCCTTGAATATAGAAAGCCCAATCATAATCTGATGAAATGGCATGAAAAGCTTTATCGGTCTCTAACGCGAGAACATGCCCTCCCTGCCTCAACGTATCATCCCAAACAGTTTCAATTATTTGAATTTTAGAAGAATCGATATTTCTAATCAATTCCAACGTCCCATCATCCGACTTTCCAACAGCAATTACAAATTGATCGCAAACAGGAAGGATAGAAAGAATGGCCTCCACTACCGGATAATCATATTGAATTGCACTTCGAATAAATGAAAAACCACATACCTTCATCCGGTGCTTACAAGTTATACTACTTTAGTACTTAATCCCAACGCCATTAGAGTTCAGCAGCTTTCCATTTTTGAAAGCTACTTTACCATTTACATAAACCACGTCAATACCATCCGAAAACTGGTTGGGATTTTCTACGGTAGCCCTGGCCTTAATCCTGGTCGAATCAAAAACAGTAAGATCGGCCCACGCGCCATCGGCTATAATGCCTCGGTCTTTCAATGCAGGAGAGATCAGATGGTGCTGCATGGTGGTCACTTTATCCAGTGCTTTTTCCAACGGCATACCGATGTCAAGACAATGACGGATGGAGGTGGAGAAACATCCTGCTCCACGGGGATGGGAATTCGCCTGTGCTGCATACTCTATTCCTCCATCCGAACCAATCATACAGAAGTCTTCTTTCAATGCAAGGTCAACCGTTTTATCCAACGGTAAAGTTCCTTCCGGCACCGCTACCAGTTTTCTCATCTCTTTGTACTTGGCAAAACTCTCTTTAGTAAGCCGCTCACCGGTCCCGACAAGGCGTAAATCATTGTACGTGATGCCGTAGCGTTGCTGCCAGCCGTCACCAAAACGTGTAGAGTGAAGATACGTGGCCCAGAACGAATAGGGATAAACACAACACGTCATTTTCACATCCTGGGCATTGGCCGATTTGATTTTACGCAACGCCTCTTCCATATGAAAAGTACCACCGGTAGAATGCAGGTGATCAATATGAACACGCGCTCCGCTTTCTCGAGCCAGTCGGATCGCCTCCTCCACTCCGTTCAGTTCATCGGCACTGGAAGAATAGCGAAGGTGAAGAAACAGGGGCCGATCGTACTTCTTAGCCAGCTTGGCATACTCCATCACTTCTTCATACGGTGTCGGCTGGTATTCGATGCTGTGCGAAACGCCCAATGCACCTTCTTCCAAACATTTTTCTACTTGCTTCTTACGTTCGGCCAAACTGTTGGTACGGTAACGAACACGCATTACAAAAGTAGAAACACCATAATTGATCACGTGCGGCACCGCTCCAAACTTCCTGTAATACGCAGCTGTATCGGGACTGCCTCCATGCATTTGCAATGCCGTAGTTACCCCATCGGCTACTTTATATTTTTCAAAAATCGTATACGTCTTTTCAGGATTGGCAGTATTGTCGGCCAGTATATCGATAAAGCCAGGTGAAACAATTTTCCCGGTTGTATCAATTACTTCCGGAGCAGTTAATGAATTAAGAACCCCAATCTTCAGTTTGCCGGAAGCATCAATGCCAATATCCAGTGTTTGCCATTTGTTCTGATAAAAAGTCTTGCCGCCTCGCAACACGGTCATCAATCCGTTATACGGAGAAGCAACAGCTGTTAGCGTATTACCGGACAAGGCTAAACCTGTAGCTACTGTACCGGTTAATTTCAAAAAATCTTTTCTCTTCATACGGACGAATTAAATCATTCTCATTACCTCTTTCCAGTTTTGCGGATGAATCCATGGTGTGGCTTCCTCCTTTTTAAACCACGTCAGTTGTCGTTTGGCATAATGACGTGTATTACGCTTCAGTAAACGTATGGCCTCTTCTTTATCGTATTCTCCATCCAGGTAAGCCATAATTTCACGATACCCCACCGTCTGTAAGGCATTCAAGTGACGGAACGGATAAAATAGTTTTGCTTCTTCAAAAAGTCCGGTTTCAATCATCGTATCCATACGTTCATCGATGCGTTGATACAATTCTTCACGATTCAATTCCAGACCGATTTTCACAATATCAAAATCATGCACCCGCGTTTTCTTCTTGCGTAAGTTAGCCATGGTCTGATTAGTCGCCTGAATTAATTCCAAAGCACGTATCAGGCGATGCGGATTTTTCTGATCCACGATGGCATAGTAATCCGGATCTTTTGCTTTCACCAGCTGTTGCAGCCAGGGTAATCCTTTCTCTTCGTACTCCTTGATGATACTGTCACGCATTCCTTCCGGCACATCGGGCAAATCATCAAACCCTTCACACACCGCTCTTACATACAAGCCAGATCCTCCACAAAGAATCAATTGATCATGCTTCTTTAGTAATTCGTGAATTAATTCCAGAGCATCGCGGCCATATTGCCCCGCATCGTATTCTTCATGTATGGATTTGTTGCCGATGAAATGATGTGGAGCACGGGCTAATTCCTCGGGGGATGGCTTAGCGGTGCCGATGGTGAGTTCCTTGAAAATCTGCCGGGAGTCGGCGGAGAGGATTTCTGTTTTCAGTTCCTCGGCAAGCCGTATAGCTACTTCCGTTTTCCCCACAGCAGTAGGGCCCACCACAACAATCAGCTTCTTTCGGTTTTTATCCATTTTAAGAGGTGCGAAGTACGAGGTAGATCTTGAAAGAGGCAAACCAGGCCACCGAAAATTCGTATTTCACCGGTCGCAATTCGTCATTTAAAAGAGTATCTTGCAGTTCAGAAAATTCGCCACTACGAATGATCAAATATACTACAACCTTTCTGACGAAGCTGGAAGATATGATCGCTGAGTCGGACTACGTTTTGCGCTACGAAAAAGGCAATTTCAAATCGGGGTACTGTCTTCTTCGCGAGCAGAAAATCATGATTATCAATAAGTTCTTTACGACCGAAGGAAAAATCAATGCCCTATTGGAGATCCTGAAAAACACTCCGCTGGATGGAACGCGCTTTACTGAAAAGAGCAAGAAACTGTACGATGAACTATCTCAAGCGGAGGTAAAAGCCTGATCTTTTGAAAATCACCTTTCTCGGCACCGGCACTTCTCAGGGCGTACCCGTTATTGGGTGTGAGTGCGAAGTGTGCCGCTCACTGGATTACCGCGACAAGCGGTTGCGTTCTTCCATCCATATTCAAACTGAAGAGCAGAGTATTGTTATTGATACCGGACCGGATTTCAGACAACAGATGCTGAGAGAGCGCATCAGGCACCTCGATGCCGTTCTCTTCACTCACGCCCACAAAGATCATATCGCCGGACTGGATGACGTACGTGCATACAATTATCTTCAGCAGACAGACATGCCGCTGTATGGAAGAAAAGAGGCGCTCGATCAGGTGAAAGTAGAATTCTATTACGCATTTGAGAAAGATAAATATCCGGGCATCCCGCAGCTTCGCATTCACGAAATCAGTGAAGAATCTTTTTCTGTCAAAGGACTGTTGATTACTCCCCTTCCGGTAATGCACATGAAGCTGCCTGTATTGGGCTTTCGCATCGGCAACTTCAGCTACATTACCGATGCCAATTTTATCCCGGAGGCTACCTATGAAAAATTAAAAGGCACAGAAGTATTCGTGCTCAATGCCCTGCAAAAAGAAAAACATCCCTCCCACTTCACTCTGGAAGAAGCGCTGCAACAGGTAAAGAAAATTGGCGCTGCCAAAACCTACTTTACCCACATCAGCCATAAACTGGGCCGGCACAAAATCATAGAAAAAGAACTTCCTGAATCCGTAGCTTTGGCGTATGATGGCTTGACCATCACGCTGTAATTCGTGCACAACAATTATTACTTTCTTCGTCAGCTTTCCGCTCAACTGAACAGCACCTTGCAGGGCTACTCCATCGTGTCCTGCTTCAGTCAGAATAAAGATGAATTGGTGATTGAATTGAACAATACCCAAAACTCGTTCTTTATCAAAGCCAGCCTGGCCCCTGCGTTCAGTTGTCTTTCCTTTCCCGAAAACTTCAGTCGTGCACGCAAAAACAGTATTGATTTATTTCCGGACGTTGTTCTTAAAAAACTCATTGGCATAAGGCAATTTGAGAATGAACGCAGTTTCGCACTGCAATTAGAAGACAATCTGCAATTGATTTTCAAAATGCATGGAAATCGTGCCAATGTGCTTGTGGCGGAAAATGACGTAATCACCGGCATCTTTCGCAATCATCAGAAAGCCGATCTGGAAACGGAGATCAATTCATTAGATCGCACCATTGATTGGTCGAAGGAAGCATTCATAACGAATGAGCATGCACTTGCTCAACACTACTTCACGTTTGGTAAAGAAGTAGCGAATTACCTGAAGGAAAAAGGATTTGATCAATTATCAACCGATCAGAAATGGAATCTCATTCAGGATACCATCCACCAATTACATCAATCCCAATTCTACCTGATCGACAAAAACGGGAAGCTTATTTTTTCACTTCTTCCCTCAGAAAAAATTACCGGTCACTATTCCGAGCCAATCCGGGCGATCAACGAATTCTTTCATCGCTATACCACTTCATTTTATTTCGCTTCAGAGAAAAACGGTGCATTGAAACAACTTCAGGATCAGCTTAACGCCTCCCTGCACTACATTTCAAAAAGTAAAATCAAACTTGACGAAATAGAAAACGATCAGCACTACCAGGCGTGGGGTGATCTAATCATGGCCAATATGCACGCGATCAAAACGGGAGCAGAAAAAGTAATCATTGAAGATTTTTACCATGAGAATAAGCCATTAGAGATCAAGCTGAAGCGAGAGCTTTCTCCTCAGAAGAATGCAGAAGTATTCTACCGTAAAAGCAAAAATCAGCAAATCGAAACGGATAAGCTTAAAGAAGCCATTGCAAAAAAAGAAAAGGAAGTAGCCCGGCTGAAGAAAAGTATAGCAGAAATAGAAGCGACAGAAGGGTTAAAAGAGTTTCGAAAAAAAGTAGGCGATGCCGGAATAGTCACTCCGCGCGAAAAAGAAACTCCGCCTCCACCCTATCACGAATTTGAGTTCAGGGGATATAAAATATGGGTTGGCCGCAATGCAGAGAAGAACGACGAACTCACCTTGAAGTACACCTTTAAAGAAGATTTGTGGCTGCACACCAAAGATGTTCCCGGTTCTCACGTAATCATTAAACATCAGGCCGGTAAGAAGTTTCCTAAAGAGGTCATTGAGCGGGCTGCGGAATTAGCTGCTTATAATTCAAAGCGAAGAACCGAAACGCTCTGTGCGGTCATTTACACCCCCAAGAAATTTGTGCGCAAGCGAAAGGGTGATCCTGCCGGAGCTATGGTGGTGGAGAAGGAAGAAGTGATTTTAGTGGAACCGAGACTGGAGGCCCGATCGTAGGTGATGGCTATTTAAAAAACTGGATACTTGAATGTCGGCCATCAAGTATCCAGCATCAGTTCAATTTATTCAACCACAGCAATCTTCATCGTATTGGTACGATTGCGCTCTTGTATAGGCATACTCGCCAGAATAATTACTTTATCTCCTGTTTTCACATGACCGTCTTTTTTCAAGGTATCAATGACATCGGCCATGGTCTCATCCGTAGAGTTTTGCTTCTCATAGTAATAAGCCTGTGTTGACCATACCAGGTTCATGGTATTGAGTATCGCTTTATTACCGGTGAAAACAAAAATACTGCAATTAGGACGGTGCGATGAAGCTTTAAAAGCGGTGTAGCCGGATGAAGTCAATCCGACAATGGCTTTTGCTTTTACATCTTTGGCCAGCGTGCAGGCTGCAAGAATAAAGCTATCGTGTGTATAAGTTAGTGACGCTTCATTGGTTTCGCGGAAGCGGAAATAGATATTGCCTTGCTTTTCTACCGAGCTGATGGTGCGCACCATGCTGCGGATGACTTCAATCGGGTATTTACCCGCAGCCGTTTCAGCAGAAAGCATTACGGCATCAGCGCCATCCATTACGGCATTGGCCACATCATTGGTTTCTGCACGGGTAGGGCGAGGATTTTCAATCATGCTCTCCATCATCTGGGTAGCGACGATTACCGGCTTGGAAAGCTCATTGCATTTCTGCACCAGTTTCTTTTGAACCATTGGCACTTCTTCCATCATGATCTCCACTCCCAAATCACCGCGGGCGACCATCACCGCATCAGTAGCCGCAATTACTTCGTCAATATTTTCAAGGGCTTCAGGCTTTTCGACTTTAGCGACAATGCGGGAAGTCGATTTTTTGCTATCAATGATAGCACGCATTTCATTGATGTCAGATGCCTTGCGCACAAACGAAAGCGCGATCCAGTCTACATTGTGTTTGATACCGAATTCAAGATCGATTAAATCTTTTGCGGTAAGTGAGGGGGCTGACACTTTTGTATTCGGAAGGTTAATGCCTTTGCGTGATTTCAGCGGGCCTCCATAGATTACTTCACTGACTACCTCAACCCCTTTAACCGACTTTACTTTTAATTCGATCTTACCGTCATCAATCAGAATCATATCACCGGGCTTCACATCGTTGGGCAAAAACTCGTAGGATGTGCTGACGATCTTGGCATTACCTTTCAGTTGCTGAGTGGTAATGGTAATTTCATCTCCTGCTACAATGACGGTTCCGTCTTCCACTTCATTCACCCGGATTTTAGGACCTTGCAAATCCTGCAACAGTGCCACGGTAGTGCCCAGCTCCTGATTTAATTCACGAACGAAGTTGACCACCTTCAGGTGATCTTCGTGCGAACCGTGAGAAAAATTAAGACGAAATACATCCACCCCTTCTTTAATGAGGTTGCGAAGCATTTCTTTTGAGTTAGACGCTGGTCCAACGGTAGCAACAATTTTCGTTTTGTTGAAGGAGATTCTTTCCATACTATAGTTTAGAGTTCAAGAGTTAAGATTTTATGCCAAGCGATACTCGGTAGAGCAGGGCGCAGGAAGCGATTCGGGAGACCAAGGCAATCTGAGTTCATTCAAAAAATAAAGTTGTCCTTCGATTTTAGAGCGGCTAAAGGTAGAAAAGCCACTAATTCTATGGAAGGAATATTTCGCAAGAGTTCCTGCAATCGTTTGTTAAGGGTATATTCTTCGCCTTGTGTCATGAAAATGTAGTCCATATGCGGAAACTCGGGCACCAGAAAGTCTTTGGCACGCTCATTTTCATTCGGTTTATTCCGAAACAGCATCAACTTATTGGGTACCGATTCATAACAAAAGCAGGAAAAGGAAATCTCGGTATCCTTTTTTTGATAGAGAATCAGGTCCTTTTGCTTCACCAGATTAATATTCATCAACCGGTTGATTTCCCAGGCCAGCTTATAACCCTTTGCTGATGAGCTAATTCCAAGCAAATCAAAGTCATAACTATAATCTACCTCTAGCTTCTTTTTCTTCATTTTCCCATCCTTAATAAAGCCTGATGCCGCAAAGTTTGCCAATATTCCTGCAAATCTTTTACTTTGCGCCAGATTTTAAAATAAGCTAAACCTTACAACATCATGTCTGAAATCGCACAAAAAGTAAAACAGATCATCATCGACAAACTGGGCGTAGAAGAATCTGAAGTAACTCCTGAGGCAAGTTTCACAAACGACCTTGGAGCTGATTCACTCGATACAGTAGAGTTGATCATGGAGTTTGAAAAAGAATTCAACATTTCTATTCCGGACGATCAGGCGGAGATCATTGCCACTGTAGGTCAGGCGATTTCTTACCTTGAGGAGAACGTAAAGAAATAACCCGGAGTCTCCGTCACTAGCTATTTTTCTATGAGTTTTAAGCGTGTTGTTATTACTGGTGTAGGTGCCCTTACCCCAATTGGAAATACTCTCCCGGAATACTGGGAAGGATTGAAAAACGGAAAAAGTGGTGCTGGACCTATCACCCGTTTCGATTCCACCTTGTTTAAAACCAAGTTTGCCTGTGAATTGAAAGGATTTGATCCCAACAATTTCATGGATCGCAAAGAAGCCAGAAAAATGGATCCTTTTGCACAATATGCAATGGTGTCGGCAGATGAGGCAATAAAAGATTCCAACCTTCCGATAGCTGAAATTGACCCTGACCGCGTAGGCGTGATCTGGGGTTCAGGTATCGGAGGGTTGTTAACTTTTCAGGAAGAAGTGAGGAGCTTTGCTGCCGGTGACGGCACACCTCGTTTCAACCCCTTCTTTATTCCAAAAATGATTGCTGACCTCAGTGCAGGTCACATCTCCATCAAGTACAACTTCAGAGGCCCCAACTACACTACTGTTTCGGCGTGTGCCTCTTCCACTAATGCATTATACGATGCGTATACTTACCTCAAGCTGGGTAAGGCCGATGTCATGATATCGGGTGGATCGGAAGCCGCCGTATGCATTGCCGGTGTAGGTGGATTCAATGCGTTGAAAGCCCTCTCTGAAAGAAACGAATCTCCCGAAACCGCATCACGTCCTTATGACAAAGACAGAGATGGATTTGTATTAGGTGAAGGAGCCGGTGCACTGGTGCTGGAAGAATACGAATATGCAAAAAGACGCGGTGCGAAAATCTATGCCGAAATCATAGGTGGTGGCATGTCGGCTGATGCCTACCACATTACCGCTCCCCATCCGGAAGGCGCAGGTATCATCAAAGTGATGCAATATGCGCTGGAAGAAGCCGGAATTAAACCGGAAGAAGTAGATTACATTAACACGCACGGTACCTCTACACCGCTTGGTGACCTGGGTGAAATCAAAGCGATCCAGAAAGTATTTGGAGAGCATGCCTATAAACTGAACATCAGCTCGACCAAGTCCATGACGGGTCATTTGCTGGGAGCGGCCGGTGCCATTGAAACCATTGCCTGTCTGCTGGCAATTAAGGAAGGTATCATACCTCCTACCATCAATCATTTTACTGATGATCCGGAGCTGGATCCCAAACTTAATATGACTTTCAACACGGCACAGAAGCGTGATGTGAAAGTGGCATTGAGCAACACCTTTGGATTTGGTGGTCACAATTTCTCGATCATTCTAAGAAAAGTAGATTAAGCGCTTTCCTTGTGTGGAGCTTAATAAAACGATCTACCGGAATATCTAAAAAAGAAGATCGTAAGCTGATTGCTGCAATCACTACGATAACGGGGTTCTCTCCCTCCAATATTGCATTGTATCAGCTGGCGACCATGCACAGCTCCAAAGCCAAAGAGATCGATGGCTTTCGCGAATCAAACGAGCGGCTGGAATATCTGGGAGATGCCATACTGGGAGCTGCCGTAGCCGATTATCTGTTCAAAAAATATCCCTTCAAAGACGAAGGCTTTCTTACGGAGATTCGCTCGCGCATTGTAAACCGTGAATCGCTCAATAACCTGGCCAAACGAATCGGTGTAAATGCCATTGTACAGTTTGACAGCAAGAACACGCAACTGCAGCAGGTAATACTGGGTAACACACTCGAAGCATTGGTAGGAGCGGTGTATCTGGATAAAGGCTACCTGCGCTGCAAGAAATTTGTGATTGATAAACTTATCCTCCCGCATTTCGATCTTGAGCTGGTAATCAATTCGAACTCCAATCACAAAAGTAAAGTGATCGAGTGGGCACAGCGCAACGCCAAAGAGATCAAGTTCGAAATATTGAACGTAAAAAAAGGCCGCAACAGCCGTGAGTTTTCCGCGCAGGTTTACATTGGCGACCAGGCTTACGGACTGGGTTATGGACTTACCAAGAAAAAAGCGGAGCAGGATGCCGCCATGAAAACCTGCGATCTGCTGAGTATTTAATGCGGCGAATAATCGCGCAGTCCAGGGACACTTTGCGCTTAATCTTTATGTTTATCTTGTTGGTCGTTATTCATTCTTAACGAATAACTTTCGTATTACATTCAACTGCTGGAAAAATTGAAATCAATAAAAATAGCCGGTGCTACCGTCAATCAAACTCCGATTGACTGGGACAACAACACCAAAAACATAGTTGCCGCCATTGAGGCTGCAAGAAAAGAAGCCGTACAGATTCTGTGCTTACCCGAGATGGCCATCACCGGATATGGAAGCGAAGATCTTTTTCTGAGTTCATGGGTACCCGAGCAGGCGTGGGAAGAACTTCAGAAAATCAAAGCAGCGTGTATCAATATCATTGTCGCAGTGGGGCTTCCTGTTCGCGTTGGAAACATAACGTACAACGGTGCATGCGTCATCCATAACACCAAAATCATCGGCATCACTTTAAAACAGAATTTAGCACGGGATGGTGTTCACTACGAACCGCGCTGGTTTGATGCATGGCCGGCCGGAGAAGTAAAAGAGATCAACGTAAACGGAGAACCTATCGCTGTCGGTGATCTGATTTATGAAGCGCATGGTATCAAATTCGGGTTTGAGATATGTGAAGACGCCTGGAGAATAAATCGCCCCGGATATCGGTTACAGCAACGCGGTGTGGACTTAATCCTAAACCCCAGTGCCAGTCATTTTGCGCTGGGCAAAAGTGAAGTGCGTGAACAGGTAGTTGTATTGGAGGGAACAGAGAAATTCAATTGTGCTTACCTGTTCGTCAATCTATTGGGCAACGAAGCAGGCCGTATGATCTATGATGGCGACATCATCATTGCACAGAAAGGGAAACTGCTGGCGGTGAACAACAGGCTGTCGTTCAAAAATTACAATTTACTGGCCACCACCGTAGACTTTGACCAACCGGAAAAATCTTCGCTCGTTCCATTCACCGATGGTAAAGAGCGAAACGAAGAGTTTGCTCGTGCAGCTTCACTTGCCTTATTTGATTACGTCAGAAAAAGCCGGGCCAAAGGTTATGTATTAAGCCTGAGTGGAGGAGCGGACTCTTCACTCTGTGCTGTACTTGTTTCTGAAATGGTCAGAAGAGCTGCACTGGAGTTAGGCTGGAAAGCATTCTGTGCAGCCGTGCGTATCGACTTCACCACCGATCATCACACAGCGGTATCTCAATTGCTGACGTGCGCTTACCAGGGCACACGCAATTCATCCGAAGATACATTTACATCGGCACAAAAGCTGGCCCAATCCATTGGAGCGGAGTTTCATCACTGGCTGATTGATGAGGAAGTGAAATCGTACACCGGTAAAATTGAAAATGCGCTTGGCCGTTCACTGACGTGGGAGAACGATGACATTGCGTTGCAAAACATACAAGCAAGATCGCGATCACCCATTATCTGGTTATTGGCCAATGTAAAACAAGCTGTATTACTGACCACGTCCAACCGTAGTGAAGGTGACGTTGGTTATGCGACCATGGATGGTGACACCAGCGGCAGCCTTGCTCCTATCGCAGGTATCGATAAACCGTTCATTCTTCAATGGCTGAAGTGGGCGGAAACGAATTTGGGTTATACAGGATTGCACTATGTGAACAGCCTTACTCCCACGGCCGAATTGCGACCGGCCGAACGTACACAGACCGATGAAAAAGACCTGATGCCGTACGCGATCCTGGTAGAGATCGAAAAGCTGGCTATCCGCGATCGGAAACCTCCGCTAGAAGTGTATCAGGTGCTTGCTCTTCACTATCCGCCTGCGGAGATCAAAGGATACATCAAAAAGTTCTTCCGCCTGTGGTCAACCAATCAATGGAAACGCGAACGGTTAGCCCCTTCTTTTCACTTCGATGATCTGAATGTAGATCCACGCAGCTGGTGCCGCTTTCCCATATTATCAGGAAGCTTTGCAAAAGAACTGGAAGAGTTGGAGTTAGCTTAATTTTAAGCATTGGAAATCAAGCAATTGTGGCCTTAATGTTTCTCAATTTTTCATTTATTCATGCCTGTGCCTGTCGCTCAATTCCTATATTTGCGATCAGCTAAATGCTCACTAACAGCCTTATGACACTTTCTTATTTGATCTGGAACGGTAGCCCTGAAATTTTCTCGATAGATGCTCTTTCGTTTTCGCTTCGCTGGTACGGACTTCTGTTTGCTTTAGGGTTCCTTATCAGCCAGCAGATACTGTACTACATGTTTAAAAAGGAAGGCAAGCCGGAAAAAGATGTGGAGACCCTTACGATCTACATGATCATTACCACAATCATCAGCGCACGATTAGGTCATATTATTTTCTACCAGCCGGAAATGATCTGGCAGGATCCATTGGGCATTTTCCTTCCCTTTCAATTCTCTCCCACTTTCCGTTTCACGGGCCTTCAGGGCTTGGCAAGTCACGGAGCTGCTTTTGGGATTTTGTTTGCCCTATGGCTGTACAGCCGCAAGAAAAAGCCGGGGCAAAATTATATGCAAACCCTTGATCGCATCGTCATTCTGGTAGCACTTACCGGGGCGCTCATTCGTATGGGTAATTTTTTCAATTCGGAGATCATTGGTAAACCAACGGATTCACCGATGGGTGTAGTATTTATCAACCGTGTATCTGAAGCGATCATGGACAAGGATTCAAAAAACAATCCGGTTGAAAGCATCTCCATCATCAAGGATAAAGATTTACCGGAAGGACCTAACGGAAGAGTTCCTATTCTCATCTACCTGTTCTTCAAACCCAATACTTCCATCGAACAGGTGAAAGGGTACCTGAATTCAACGGTAAAAAATTACCTGTCGCATTCTGCTTTTTCTGAATTTGTTCAACAATCTCCTATGGATGCATTGAAGTACCATACGGTTGAAGAAAAGCCTGGAGTATATGTAGCCAAGATCAGTACGATAGGTATTGCCCGCCACCCGGCACAATTATACGAGTCCATTTCCTGCGTAGCGTTGTTTGCCTTTCTTTTCTGGTACTGGTCGCGATACAAAGAGAAACTACCGGAAGGTAGAATCTTCGGGCTCTTCATGATTATCCTTTGGAGTTTGCGTTTTGCGTACGAATTCCTCAAAGAACCACAGGAAGCATTTGAAACGACCCTTCCGTTGTTTATGGGACAGATTCTGAGTATTCCATTAGTGATCGTTGGGATAATTGTTCTGATGCGTTCTTATCGCGAGCCAACAACTCAATTACCTTCTTAAACCTTTTGCCACTACCGGCATCCAATCCGCATGGACCGTCCTGATCATTTACTATCAAGGCTGCACATGGGGAAGGTATTGGGATTTTTTATATTCATTGTCAGCCTGTTCGCTACAACACATGGTTTTGCTTTAAAGCTATCGGCGGGCGATACGGTGATTGTTGGATTGGATACAACCGATCAGCGGGTACTCACCCTCAATCGCGTATTGATTATTGGAAATAAAATAACCCGTGATCAGATCATACTCCGGGAGCTGACAATGAAGCCAGGCGATACCATCACCGCCAAGCACCTTCAGGCTACCCTGCAGAGAGACCGAAACAAGATTTATAATCTCCGCTTATTCAATACGGTGTCCATCCGTTTGCTTCAGTTGTCCAATACTACTATCGATTTTCTGATTGAAGTGGATGAGCGATGGTACACCTTTCCAATTCCTATTTTCGAACTGTCCGATCGCAACTTCAATGAATGGTGGCAAAACTACCACCATGACTTCAGCAGAGTAAACTATGGACTGCGATTATACCAATACAATTTCCGTGGGCGTAATGAAACATTGCGTCTTACTGCCCAGTTTGGGTTCACCCGGAAATTTGATCTTACCTATCGCATTCCCTACATCGACAAGAAACAAAAACAGGGGTTATCTTTTTCTTTTGATTATTCAGAACCTAAAAATCTTGCCTATTTCACCGAAGACCATAAGCTGCTTTATCTGGAAGGGAGAAAGACATTAAAAAAAACAATCGGAGGATCTTTGTCGTACACCTATCGTAAATCATTCTATTCCACACATGCCTTTAACTTGGAGTATGAAAAAAGCAGTGTAGCGGACACCATTGCCTTTCGCAATCCGAATTTTTATTTCAACGGAGAAACCCAACAACGCATCGCTTCCATTTCCTATTCCTTCAATTCTGATCATCGAGATGTACAAGCCTATCCGCTCAACGGGCACCGGCTTACTGCATTTGTTGAAAAAACGTTTGGAATGTTTGGAAGCAATGTAAATCAGTTGGCTGCCAATGTTACCTATTCATTCTACAAAGAGATTGCAAATAAACTTTATCTGTCCAATTTTTCATCCTTACTGTTGAGCGGGCCAAATAACCAGCCCTATTCGCTTTACAGTGCGCTGGGTTACCGGCAACAATTCATCAGAGGATATGAAATCTATGTGATTGAAGGTCCGAATTTCTTCATGAATAAAACCACACTCAAGCGAAGAGTTTTTTCAAGAGCATGGCATCTCGACTTCATGCCCATATCACAGTTCCGGTATCTGCCCATCGCGATTTACCTGAAAGGATATCTGGATGCCGGCTATGTTCAGAATTATCATCGCTATGAAGAAGAGAAAATCAACACGCGCCTATCCGATAAGATGTTGGCAGGAACCGGGTTAGGTGTAGACATCGTTATGCTTTACGATAACGTACTGCGGGTAGAATACACGTTCAACAGAGAAGGTGTAAGTGGGTTCTTCTTTAATATCAAGAAGGAATTTTAAGTAAACTATTCGGTCGGATACTTCCATACTTTCCGGTTTCCCTTCTTATCATATTTGTACCACGTACCCGTTCGCTTTCCATTCAGGTAAGCTCCGGAGTAGCTGAGCGTCCCACTTTCATCATAAAATTTCCATTCGCCATCTTCCGAGCCCTGATGGTATCGCCCTTCCTGTATCCGTAATCCCTCTTCACTATAAACCCAGGTCGCTCCTTCCGGTTGCCCATCGATATAATTTACTGATCGGTATATCTTTCCGTTTTCATGGAAGAATTTCCATTCACCCTGGTAGCGACCTTGCTCATACACTCCTTTCTTTTCTATCGCTCCATTTTTATAAAAGTAGATCGCCGAGTCGGTAAGCAAACCATCCGTCCAATGTTCCACTCCTTGCCGGGCACCGTTGGGAAAAAAATACTCCACGGTACCTTGCAGCTTTCCGTTACTATAGTTTTCAATCGAGTTAATTGTTCCATCCGGATAGAAGTAAGTCCATTTCCCTGTCTTTGCCGCGGCGGATTTTTCACCTTTTGCTTTGACCGATTGATCCGCATAATACTCCGTAATCTGTTCCTGCGCGAGTACCCCACGAATGATCACCAGAAAAAATAGACCATATAAAATTATACTCCGTACCATTTAATTATGTATCTTCATTTTAAACCTCAATATACCTAAACTTGAATTTAAAATGCCTCATCGTTTTAAGCAGCTTTTGCTTTTCAACCGCGTATAGCCAGAGTGTGAATACACTCATGGGCGCACGAGCTACCGGACTCGCCTACGCCTGTTCCAGCACAGCCGATGAGTGGTCATTACTGAATAATGTTGGAGGCCTGGCACAAATAAAAAAGCTGTCTACTGCTTTCGCCTATGAAATAAGTGCTGCACTACCCGGAGCAAATCGCATTGCAGCGGTCATCAATGCACCGGTCAAAAACATCGGTACCGCAGGTGTCGGGTTCTTTCGCTTTGGTGATGACTTGTATCACGAACACGTTATCAGCAGTGGATTCAGCAATCAAATCGGTATCACTTCACTTGGCATCAGAGTCAATTACATTCAATACCGCGCTCAGGGATTTGGTACCAAAAGTGCGTGGAGTATCCACTTTGGCGGAATCACTCAGCTCACATCAAAGCTCATTGTGGGTGCGTACATCACTAACCTTAACCAGCCCAGAATATCTCAGCAGGATCATGAACGGGTGCCCGCTTCACTGACAGCCGGTATTGGGTTCAGACCTACCGATAAAGTAGTACTGCTGGCAGAGGTAAGGAAACAACTGGAGCAGGATGCCACCCTAAAAGGCGCACTGGAATATACTCTTCATAAAAAAGTATTCTTCCGTACGGGGTTCAGTCTTCAGCCCTACGCTGGGTTCTTTGGCCTGGGCTTCCTTGTCAAGCAACTTAAAATAGACCAGGGACTGCAATACAATCATGTCATTGGATTAATCCATCAGGCTTCTGCCATTTATCTGATCAATAAACGAAAGAAGAGTGAGCGCTAAGTATGGATTAGTGTGGTGCCTCCTCCTCCCGTTCCTCTCAGGCTCCTTCCTTCACGCGCAGGAGTATCCGCGCAAAGAGTACTCCATGGAACGGCTGGCCGACGAACTCTTTCCCATACAGGATATTGATTTAAATTATGAAGAACTGTATGAGAACATCGCGCAGATGCTGGGCAATCCGCTTGATCTGAATAAGGCAACTACCGAAGAACTCCGTTCTCTTTTCATTTTACAAGAAAATCAGGTAGAGGAAATCATTCGTTACCGTGAAGAAAATGGTCCCTATCTATCCGTTTATGAACTTCAAAGTCTTTACACGCTTGATCTGAATACGATTTACAAGCTGATGCCTTTTGTACAGGTACATGACCCTGCCGACCAGATCAACGCTTCGTTACTCCATCGCATTTTGTCTGAAAAGAATAATTACTTCATCACCCGTTATGAGCGCACGCTGGAAGATCGTAAAGGATATTTATCTACTACCGACTCCGTCTCACGCTATGCCGGCTCGCCCGATAAATTATATGCACGCTTTCGAGTGAACCGAACAGGCGATTTCAGTTTCGGGTTCACCATGGAAAAAGATGCAGGCGAAACCATTGCTTTCGATCCATCACGAAAAAAAACAGGCTTCGATTATTATTCCTTTCATGGACAACTTCAGAACAAAGGAAGAATAAGGAATGTAATCGCCGGAGATTTCCAGGCGCAATTCGGGCAGGGTCTTATTCTTGGTGGAGGCTTCGGCATGGGTAAAGGATCGGAGACCATCATCACGATGCGAAGAAGTAATCTTGGGTTTACTCCTTATACTTCATTAAATGAATTTGGATTCTTTCGTGGTGTCGCCATCTCCTGTCGGGTTACCCCTTCATTGTTCATTCATAGCTTTGGTTCGCACCTCTACCGAGATGCCAGCCTTTCCTCTGATACTACTTCCAATGCGACCTTCTTTTTCTCTTCCTCCCTGATCACTACCGGTTTTCACCGCACCCCCACTGAAATCGCCAGGCGCAAACAACTGCGTGAAAACAACTATGGTGCTGTCCTCCAATTCAGAAAACGTTCGCTCGATGCGGGCGTCATTGTTCATCAAACGTTATTCAACCTGCCTGTTTATCCTGCTCCACGGCTTTACAATCAATATTCATTCTCGGGAGATAAAAACACCAATGCAGGCATCTATCTTAACTACACCTTCGCCAACGTGACCTTCTTTAGTGAAGCAGCTCACACGATCAGGAAAGGGAAAGCGGTTGTAGCCGGTGTGCTTGGAAGCCTCACCCCTAAATTGGATGTATCCTTACTTTATCGGAAGTACGATCGCGATTTTCAAAGTGTATACAGTAATGCCGTAGCTGAAAATACCCTTACGCAAAACGAATCCGGAATGTACTGGGGATGGAAGTACCAGTTTACTAAAGCGTATTCATTATCAGGTTATGTTGATTTGTTTCGGTTTCCCTGGCTACGCTTTCGCGGATACGCACCTTCCAACGGAAGTGAATGGCTGCTGCGATTTAATTATCAGCCCTCTAAGACGGTTTCCATTTTTCTACAGGCCCGTGAAGAAAATAAAATCCGAAACCTGAGCAATGAAACCACGATCTATCAGACAGCGATTGGCCGCAAGAGAAACTATTGGATCAATCTGGATTATGCTGCAGATGGCCGATGGAGTTTTAAAACACGGGCACAGTTCAGCACGTATCATCTTGCGTCAACCACCAAAGGATTCGCTATTATGCAAGACGTGAATCTGAATCTTGGAAAGTTTTCTGTCACTACCCGCTATGCCCTGTTTGATACCGATGACGATGACAACCGGCAATATGTCTATGAAAATGATGTATGGCTGGCCTTCTCCTTCCCGGCTTACTACGGGGTAGGTACACGAACCTATATCCTGTTGCAATACCCGCTCACGCGAAAGATCGACCTGTGGCTACGCTGGGCGCATACCCGATACACTGATCGCGATACGATCGGCTCAGGCAGCGAATGGATTAATGGAAATACCAGAAATGATCTTAAATTTCAGGCGCGTATAAGGTTTTAAATTCAACTGCCTTACTCCGTTATCAGGCCCGGTCACCGATCTTCCATCCAAACTCAATTATGCACGCTGTTAAACTCATTACACCTGGCCTTCTCATCACGATGGGGCTGGGGCTGGTCGCTTTCATGATCATCTACCATTTTATGTTCAAAAAGAAGCGTTAACCGGTCCGGCTTAACCCGTGTTTAGGAAAACTTACCGCTTTTCATGTAATATTATCGATCAATAAGTACTTGATTTATTGGGGTTTTGCACCTTAGCTTTGTTTAAATACTAAAGCCACATGAGAAAAATCAATTTCCTCTTCGCCGTTATCCTCATCTCCCTGCTTCTGCTCTCCGCCGCTTCGCTCACTTTCGGGCAGACCACCACTAAAAAGACCCTGGAGCTGCCAGAATTCAAAAGCATCTACGTAAACTCTAACTATACCGTTTACCTGAAGCAAACCAACAAGCAGGAAGTAACTGTAGAAGCACTGCCTGATATTTTTCAATTGACCGATATTAAGGTAGAAAACGGAATATTGATGATCAACATCGACCGCAAGCCGGATAACCCCAACAAGAGCATTTGGGCTAAGATTGATGATATCAAGCTTAATCCTACCATGAAAGTATATGTAAGCATGAAGAACATCAACGACCTGCAGGTAAATGGCGGTGGTAAAATTATTTCAGAAAACTCGATTGCAACAGATTTCATCACCCTGGGTGTGGCCGGAAGCGGAAGTCTGGATGTGGATTTAAAAGGCAATACCATCAAAGCAGAGGTAACAGGCTCTGGTAAATTGAATCTGCGCGGGTATGCAACTACGCTCGATGCAGTATTGGGAGGCTCAGGTAACCTGACCGGATATGCTTGCCCTGTAGAAAATGCCAAGGTAAAACTAAGCGGATCGGGTAATGCTGAGCTTAACGTCACTAACCAGCTGGACGCGGTGGTGATGGGTAGTGGTAACCTGAAGCACAAGGGCAATACCAAGAACGTGACCAAGAAAGTATACGGATCAGGTACCGTAGACCGTGCTTATTAAACATACGTCATACACCATACCAGCGTAAGGCTACTGAAGAGGTAGCCTTTTTGCTTTTCTAAGGGATAGCCGATCGGTCGATTAATTTGAAAAACCGGTCGAATTCCGATTTTACCGTGTATGTTAATTGCGCGGGTTAACCGAAATTTCATCAAATTAACTTAGCGAAACTTATGAAATACTTAAACACTGTAGTTCTTATTGCTGTAATCACCACGCTGTCGTCTTTTATGGTAAAAGATGCTGAATTCAAAGTTGACACCCAAAAAAGCAAAATTACATGGGTAGGTAAAAAAGTGACTGGCCAGCACAATGGCACGATCAACCTTGCTGAGGGAAGTTTTACCAGCAAAGGAAAAACCATCAGCGGGGGCACATTCACTATCGATATGACAACGATTAAAGATGCCGATGGCAGCGCAAGACTTGAAGGACACCTGAAGGCGGATGATTTCTTCGCCACCGATAAATTTCCAAAGTCCACATTTGTAATCACCAAGATCGATTCGAAAGGGACTGACCAGTATGCCGTAAAAGGTAATCTTACCATCAAAGGCATTACTAACGAAGTGGAGTTTCCAGCTACGATCAAAATGGCCAAAGATCAATTGACTGCTTCAGCAAAAATTGTGGTTGACCGCACCAAGTTCGATATCAAATTCCGTTCAGGGAACTTCTTCGAGAACCTTGGCGATAAAGCCATCGAAGATAATTTTGAATTGAATGTAGAATTAGTTGCCAGCAGTAAATAAGAAAACAGAAGCAGCCTGCTAAACCTAACTTACTAGCGCTGCGAGCCACCTGAGAAATCGGGTGGCTTTTTTAGTATCCAAATAGTGCGCTTGCAGGCAGCTCATTCAGCTATTTCATTCGTGTCAGTTCGGTTGGAGCTAGCCCAAATTCTTTTTTGAAAGCGAATGAGAAATGCGACAGGTCTTCAAAACCAACATCCAGATAAATATCATTTGCCCTGGCATTATTCTTACTGAGTAGAAAATAGGCTTCGTCTAATCGTTTTTTCTTCAGCCAGCTTCCGGGTGTGGCTGCGAATGTTTTCTGAAAATCTCTTTTGAACGATGACAAACTTCTGCCCGTGAGAAAGGCAAAACGTTCCAAGCTGATGTTGAATCTGAAATTACGGTTCATAAATTCTTCCAGATCCATTTTTTGTGGAATCCCAAAATTGAAAAAGATGTTTGCCAGGGACGGATTGTTTTTCAACAAAATCAGCAACAGCTCCTCGCGCTTTACATCCGCAAAGGTCTGGTCTATTTGTTCACCTCCGTTGTAATAGGGTGCTAATGACTGGATAAACCCTTTGATCAACACCTCTTCCTGAATAAACAAAAATGAATCCATGCTGTTTGACGGCTCAATGGATACCCGATGTTTCTCTAAAGAAAACCTCAAAAACAATTCATCCAGCGTAATGATTATTTTCTCGAAAGATCCTCGTTCATTCTTGTACTTGGTGTAGCGTACCAAATGATTTTTCCGGGCGATGCAATAATCGCCCGGTTCCATGGTATACTTTTTTCTGCCGTCAAAAGCCTTCATCGAACCTTCGAGCAAATACAAGAAAAAATGTTCCGGTATAAACTGTTCGGGAGAAATCTCAGGACCTAAGTGGCAGGATTGTATCGTATTCAATTTCACTTTCCACGGATTAAATTGCCGGTTGTAAGAGGATTCAATTTACCAAACTATCCACACTCGCCAATAAAGCTTTTTCCCTGCTTCTGGGATTCCATCCTAAAATAGTTTTTGCTTTTTCATTGGACATCTCTTTATAAAATTCAACAGGAGTAGGTTTCATCTGTACCACATTTTTAGCCAGTAGCGGACGTTCTTTTTTAAATAACTCCGCCACATCGTAAAAGCTCATCACTCCATCCGCGGTAGCGATGAATCGTTGCCCTGCGGCATTGGGATGCTCCATGGCTTTGATATGAATGTCCACCACATCTCTTACGTCTACCACGCCCATGGTAAAATCAGGACTTTCTTTGACGGCACCGTTCAGTATGCCCGATACCGCTATATCCAGTGAAGCCGAACAGATGCCTCCTATGGAAGGCCCGAAAATGCCTACCGGATTGATCACGGTCAATTCCATCGTTCCCCCTTCGTTTTTAATAAAATCCCAGGCCGCTTTTTCTGCTACTGTTTTTGACTTAATGTAAGCGGGCAGAGGTACGTGGTGATCTGTCCAGTCAGCTTCTGTGAAAAGATGATCTTTAGTAGTGATGCTATACCCTACTGCGGCAAACGATGAGGTAAGCACAGTACGTTTTACGCCCGCTTTTTGTGCCGCCCGCAATACGCGCAAGGCTCCGTCACGCGCAGGAATGATAAGGTCATTTTCATCTTTTGGATCGTGTGCAGGAAAGGGTGAAGCTATGTGCAACACATAATCACAACCGCTGACGGCCTCATTCCAGCCGGCATCGCTGGTCAAGTCCGCTTCAAAAAAGGAGAGACCACTAAAATTGGTTATTTCAGCTTCTTTTAGTGCATTCCGGACGATGTCTGCTTTTGTCAACGAGCGAAGCGTGGTATGAACGTGGTAGCCATTTTTCAATAATTGCACGATCGCGTGAATGCCGACAAAGCCGGTTCCTCCGGTTACTAAAACTGTTTTGCTCATGGTATTTTTCTTTTGATTGAACAGTGCAAAAGTCCACATCAATCCAGGCAAACACTTTGTTGTGGAGTTCAATTTTACTTTGTTGTGGAGTTCAACCTGTTTGCGTCTAATAACCCGTTGCTGAATGAGGCCAGCAATCCGTTTTCTTATTGCAGAAACGTTGCGCACTTCTTCCAATACGAAAAAAATGAATGGAAGTATCCCGCTACTTCAGGATACATCCAATCTCTGGGATCTTTTATGCCCGGATAATAGTCGAAGGCAGGATGTTCTTTTGAAACGAGCACACTTTGAGCTAATGCGGAATGCGGATAGTATGCTTCCAGTTCAGCGACTTCACCCACCATCAGTTGACAGTGGGGAATATTGCCGGAGAGGCGTATGATCCACTGAAGTACCTTTTCACTCACCGGAAATTTTTCGAAGTGCGATGGCTCCAGCAACAGTACCCGATTGACCTCTTCTTCTTTTCGCCAGAGCGGATCAAGATTGTACGAATTATAGATCAGTGTAGGTTTGGTTGCATCAACTATTGGAGGTGGTACTTTGGGTAAGCGGGTCGTTAACGTTAAGTCAACCGTTGATTGTAAGACATCCGGCAGCGGCGCACCCGGCAGTTGCTCAACGGGCATATCCAAAAATGAACGACTTTGGTGTGTACGTGTGTACTTGTTTATGTTTTCCTGATTGCCATAATATTTTTTGGAAGAAAATGTTCCGGCTACCCATTGCCAGCTGCAGGTATTGCTGGCCAGGTCACCATCCAGCAGGTGATAGTACATCCAGCGTGACGGTGCCAGCCAATGAGCTTTACCTATATTGCAGGAGATACTTGCCACATACATGCGCACATGATTGTGCATGTAGCCGGTCTTATACAACTCGAGGATCTGATCATCGATGGCTGTAATTCCGGTGGAGGCATCTGCCACTGCGCTGGTCATTTGCTGATGTATTACCTCTGCCTGAGTTTGTTTCATATCGGCAAAGAGCGCTTCACTTTTTACCTGCCATACACGCTGAAAATACTCCCGCCAGGCCAACTCCTGCAAAAATTTTTCAATGGCAAGCGGAAGATGCCCTTTTGCCAAGACCGAGTCTTGTACCTGCTTACCACTAATGACACCACGGGAAATGTAAGGTGACAAATACGTGACTGCACCATCGATAAAGTTTCTTGTCTTGCCGTAGTGCACCGGATCAATTTGACTGATACGCTCCAGGATCGAAGAGTAATCCACAGGAAAAGAGATGGAGCTTTCGTGGCGGGGGAATGATTCATTCATCGCTTGCTCACTTTGTTTGCAGCGATCGCTTTCTGACGACTTGACTTAAACCGCCCTTTCTCTATAAAACCTATCGCCTGATGTTTGGTGGTGCGGCCATTGGTTCGGGTACGCCACATTTTAAAACTGCTGCCCTTCAGTTGCTTTCGCATCAGCGCGATAACATCCTTCTCCAATAAGCCGAATTGCAACTCAATCGCCTCGAACGGTGTCCGGTCTTCCCATGCCATTTCAATAATGCGATCAATGTCCTGATCTGAAAGTGAGCTGTTTTTCATTCTCATGCAGTTTCCTGGTAGTGTTCCAGATGATTCTCTTAACATAAATGCCATTATTTTGTTTTACTTGTGATTACGGACAATGAATTTATGGAATGGAGTAACCGGTTTTTAGATAAAAAGCGACTGCAAGGAGATGAGGCCGCTGACAAATTAACTGCCGGCACGTTTTCCAAGGGCGAGCAATCTACTTTATATGCGCTTTTGAAACTGGAAAAAGACCTCATCACACAACAGCCCAACTCTGCCCTGAAAAAGTTTCTGATCTGCCAAAAGGTAAAGCCCACCTGGTTTGATGCGCGCCGATTACATCGTGGCCAGCGGCTGTTCCACCACTACGCTTCAGAAATGATGGCCTTGCTCGGGGCGATGTCATTGCCGTATTGCTATGCCGCCTCTCCCGGAAATAAAGCATTGTATCTGTCGGATAAAATGAGACACTCCCCCGGCAAGCGGTTGATGGATACTGCGTCCTTTGTCATTGAAGTATTGACTCCGGGAAATCTGGATGATGGGAATACGGGTCACATCCCTATCAATAAAGTGCGCCTCATTCATGCGTTATCCAGGTATTATCTCAAAAAACAAGGACAATGGGATAGGAAGTGGGGACAGCCCATCAACCAGGAAGATATGGCCGGTACCAACCTGGCCTTCTCTTACATAATCCTGCTGGGTATGCAGCAGTCCGGATTTACATTATCACAAAAAGAGAAAGAGGATTTCCTGTTTGCCTGGCGATATATCGGTTACCTGCTT
>JAHEZH010000030.1:0-40493 GCA_023251155.1 Flammeovirgaceae bacterium
ATCACGTATCGCTATCCCTTTCGCGGCCGGGGTTTCTACGAAGTAAAAGGAAAAGTAACGGAAGACTTTGGTGTGTTCACCATTGAAGTAAGCTACATGAATAAATTACCGATGATCAATAAAATGAATTTACCAAACGAGCATCACTCAACCAGCGGGCCTTTGTTAGCAGGAAGAGGAAATTCATAGCAAGGTTATATCAAAATCGAACAACACACATTCCTTTTTCAATAAGAAATCATTAAGTATTCCATTTTTGCTTTGACTTCGATACTAAAAGTGATTGAGACATACCTAAAATCAGGTATGAGGCTATTTCAAAATTAATTGTCCCACCGAAAAAGAGATTTGAAAACAAAACATAAAATGGTAAAACACATATACAACCAACGTAAAAGCGAAAGACAAAACTTATTTATGAATTTTTACTTCGCAGGTAACCCATTCAATTATTAAATTTTTACTTTTTTCATAAAACGAAGTGCTATTTTTTCTCTTTAATATAACTTACTTATGTTTTGCAAAACGACGTTAACAGTACGTGTTCACTGGAATTGTATTACCTCAAAAAACAACCTCAATGAAAAAAATCTGTTTTAGCCACGATCGCTGCATTGCTACTTTTTGCATGTACTAATGAAGAAACTACCCCAGATGTCAGTGTATCCAACCAAGCCGCTTTACGTTTCGAGAATGGAAACGCAATATTCAATTATTACAAAATGAACACATCTGCCGATAAATCCGGAAGGGCTCAATCGGTTAAGGGTGTAACGAAAGAAAGCGGGTTCGTTTCTTTTCAAAGCGTTTACGAAGAAGCACTCAACGCAATCGATCAAGCAACAACTGTTGACGCGCACAACGCTGTACTGAATCAATATAAAGATGTGATAACCCTCAAAGATAGCCTTTACGCTCCTGTAATTATGAGCCCACTTTATCGCTTTATCTGCAATAGAAATGGGGTTTACTTTGCTGATGGGTATGCGCACAAACTAGTACAGGGAAGCAAAATTGTGGTAACGAAATTGGATAATGCTGAGAAGTTAAATGCAATATCTAATACAGATAATCTCAACGATGAAATATTTCGCATCTTTGACCTAAAAGCCGAGTCAATTACTTCTGCTGGACGTACAAATGCCAACTGTGGAACTTACCTGGAAGCTATGTACTATGATAATCCAAGTGGATGCAAAAATGATCGAAGGGTTTACATTAATGCATATACCGAACATATCGTATCAGGAGATTACTATACTCCCTATGTTTCTTCAGTCGTTTGGGGTACACTTCGCACAGGAACATTTTGTAATTGGAAAGATTATAGTACAGTCCTAAGCGCTAGAAATTGTTCTTATACTGTAACATCAACAGTAAGATCTACGGAGACTTTGGGCACTAACGCTGATTCGGTAACCGGAACCGGCTACAGTCTGACCGTTTTTGCAGGGACATTGGGAAGTCCAGCTCTTTGGCAGGTACCATTAGCTATACCTACAATTCAGTTTACAGGTATCCATGCAGAAGCTAACTCTCAAGGGGTTGGAAGCAATTGGGCTGTCATTCATTGTTATTAATTTAATTACAGAAGTTTTGAGAATAGTAATCTTCATCTTGTTATTTCTTGTTAATACACACGCGTGGTCTCAACAGACTAAAAAGAAGTTTAGGTTTCACCTTTTAGTCGGAGGCGCTTACTCACAGTTCCGCGTTGGAGAAGTAAAGACAGACCCTTATCCAGCACTCGAAGTAAGAATCGGTGCGGGCATTAGCGGGGCACTTGCTAAACGATGGGCGATAAATAGTGGAATTAATTTAGGTATGAAAGTTAAACGAAAATCGTTGCTTTCTTACGGAAGTATTTACAAAGGCAAAGGTGTACCAGACGTACGGATTGATGCAACTGCAAGTGAAAACCATCATTACTTCATAGAAATACCGCTAGCCATACAATTCAATCATAATGATCGACTGGCATTCTATACAGGAGTATTGGGAAGATCATGGGCAGCCAACGATTCGCACCGCGACTTCCTTAGATCGCAGATGGAAGTTGGGTTTCTTCTCGGTGGAACTCGTGATATCAATAAATCATTAGCCCTCAGCATCGACCTATATACAACTCTTGCCCCATCGCTATATATGCACACAAGAAATCAGTTTGGACAAGTCAAACTCATTTATCGTCTTGAATAGTAAAGTACAGATGCAATAAAATCCCTGGAGTAAATCCAGGGATTTTATAAAACACCCACAAATAAGACAAAAGAGACAATAGGTTAAAACCTCTTGCACTGTTAATCATAATCGAATTTTGAATCAAGTAACAACTTAGATGGAATTAACCATCTCTTTTTCCACTTGATTGTTGCCATTTTAAAACTGGAAAAACGATTGGAAGATTTTTTCGAGGACATAAAATTAGTCAGTAACTCCATCACTCTTGCCGTAGAATTATTCTTTACGGAGCGGCAATACATCGAAAATGATTTAGGTTCAAAAACATTCCAGCAACATTAAAACGAGTGGAATGGGTAGATTTATTTACACGATCAGAATAAAAGCATCGCCCGTCAAAAAATGACTCTATTCATAACAATCCCGTTGCCGATGAGACGGTGAACGAGCGGGATGATTATCTTTACAGTTCTGTACGGATTACTATACAAACAAGAAAGGGTATCTTGATCTGGTGATGATGGAGTAATGCGTTAAGAACAGCATGCGTTGCAAACGTGCGCTACAAAAAATAAAAATAAGACGCTCTATGGAGATCATTTCAGCCAAAGAAGATCATTTTGCAATCATTCAAAACATTGCCCGCACTACGTGGCCGGTTACGTTTGGATCCATCTTGTCTGCGAAGCAAATTGACTACATGCTGGAGATGATGTATAGTACGGAAGCGTTAACCGAACAGGTGAATAAAAAGAAACATGTTTTTCTATTAGTCAAAGAGCAAGAAGAGTACCTCGGCTATATTTCTTATGAACTGAATTACAGGGGGCTTTCAAAAACAAAAATTCATAAAATATACTTACTCCCTTCTGCTCAGGGGAAAGGTGCAGGAAAGTTTCTCATTCAACACGTATCTGCTATTGCCCACGAAAACAAAAATCAAACGCTCACACTAAATGTCAATCGCGACAACAAAGCCGTGCAGTTCTATGAGGCGCAGGGATTCCTTATTGCAGGAAAGGAAGACATCGATATTGGCGAAGGATTTTGGATGGAAGATTTTATTATGGATAAGCTGCTAACGGCATAGAACGATCCAGGAGCTAAATGTATGCTCCTAAGGTTCACCATTTAGTAAAATAAAGGAGCACCGAACACAAGGAGGCCTCCGGATCTTTTTATTGAGAAATAATGATTGTTTCAGAAAAAAACTTCCGTAGAGGCAACCAGCACAGGATGCTCCAACTGCGGTTCTTTCTCCAAGCCACTTGCCCAGAGTTGTTCATCAAATTTTTTAAAAGAATCCAGATGGATCAATACCTCATGCGCTTCCTCGTTTTCAAACTGATCAAAGTGCATGAACGTTTTTCCATCGGGTAATAGCCAGCAACCGTATTTTATGCCGGGATGATTAAGGGCTTTCAATTCGTTCACTATTCCCGCTATGTTGGCCTGGTTGATGGGCGCAAATTCAAGGGTGGTGGTATACTGTACGCGTACTACTTTCATAAAGTCTGGTGATTTTTAGTGATGGTTATCTTCCTGATTATCCCTGCAATTTCGGTAATGTAAAATAAACCGGGCGGGTGTGGTTATGACTATTTAAGGGGTGAATCGCGTCCCGATGATACCGGTGATCCAATATTGTGCACGCGTGTATTCAGCGCGGCAACCGTGCGCTAACGATCCTTACGTAAAGCGCTTTAGCCATTTCACATCCCTTTCACAGTTCGATTCCGAACAACAAATTGCATCCGTAGCAATAAAATGCTAAATAGGGCACAGAACTTTTTTACATTTTAAACGTCTCAGTACTTTAAAGTATCTCTAACCATTTAAACCCTGACTAATTTGAAACGCAGAGATTTTATGTATCTGTCGGGCATGGGCACTGTAGGTGCAGCTGCCATGCTTGCGGGCTTGCCTGCGATGGGGAAAACCATCGATCCGGCACAAGCCCTTGAACGCGTTGATGTTGCTTTGAAAAAGCAGCTGGCCGATGTGGCACTCAATGCCGCACGTAGCAAAGGTGCCACCTATACCGATGTGCGTATTGGCCGCTACCTCAACCAGTTTGTAGTGACACGCGAAGACAAAGTACAAAACATTGTGAATACCGAATCGTACGGGATGGGTATTCGTGTGATCGCCAACGGAAGCTGGGGGTTTGCAGCCATCGACAAGCTTGATAAAGACAGCATCGCAAAGGCAGCCGAAACAGCAGTGGCTATTGCCAAAGAGAATTCACGCCTGCTTACCGAACCGGTGCGCCTTGCCCCGCAAAAAGGATACGGTGAAGTAAGCTGGAAAGCACCTATCGAGAAGAATGGTTTTGAAGTTCCCATCAAAGAGAAAGTAGATTTATTACTTGGCGTGAATGATGCCGCCATGAAAGAGGGAGCCAATTACATTACTTCCCTCCTGTTCCTCATCAATGAACAAAAATATTTTGCTTCAACTGACGGTTCCTATATCGACCAGGATATTCACCGCATCTGGCCTGCGTTTTTCATCACCAAGATCGATGCCACTACAGGCAAGTTTGAAACACGTAACACATTGAGCGCACCCATGGGTATGGGATATGAATACCTCAGTCATCGCCCGCAGGATAAAATCAACGGTGCGGGTGGTGTGAAGTTATACAAAGGCCGCTACGACATGCTGGAAGATGCCAAAGAAGGAGGCCGGCAAGCCGGTGAAAAACTGAAAGCCAAATCCGTAGAGCCCGGCAAGTACGATCTGATTTTGGATCCGTCTCACCTGTGGCTAACCATTCACGAATCCGTGGGGCACCCAACCGAACTGGATCGTGTACTGGGTTATGAAGCCAACTTTGCAGGAACAAGTTTCCTGACATTAGATAAATGGGAAACAAAGAAGTTCAAATTCGGAAGTGACATTGTCAACTTCACCGCAGACAAAACCGAAGTGAATTCACTGGGCGCTGTAGGTTATGATGATGAAGGGGTAGGAACTGGAAAATGGGATCTGATTAAGAACGGTGTACTGGTGGATTACCAGGTAATCCGCGATCAGGCACACATTCTTGGATTAAATGCTTCGCGCGGCTGTTGCTATGCCGACAACTGGAGCAGTGTACAATTCCAGCGCATGCCAAATGTTTCGCTACAACCAGGCAAAGAGAAGAAGAGCATTGACGACATGATTAAAGGGGTAGAGAAAGGCATCTACATCGTGGGAGACGGATCGTTCTCTATCGATCAGCAACGATACAACTTTCAGTTCGGTGGACAATTGTTCTACGAAATCAAAAACGGAAAGATTGTCGGTATGCTCAAAGATGTCGCCTACCAGGCCAACAGTCAGGAGTTCTGGAATTCATGTACTGAGATTGCCGATGCCAGTGACTACCGCTTGGGTGGAGCATTTGGTGATGGTAAAGGCCAGCCACCACAAAGCAACTCGGTATCGCACGGATCAGCTACGGCACGGTTCAACGGAGTTAATGTAATCAACACAGCAAGGAATATAGGTTAAACGTTAATAGTTAAACGTTGATAGTCAGAAACAACTATTAACGGATAGCCGTCAACCATTAACTATTCACTATTTAACCAATAACTAAGATAAAAATGCCTATACTAACGAAAGACGAAGCACAGGCTTTATTGAAGAAAGTACTGAGCTATTCCAAAGCAGATGAATGCGAAGTGAACCTGAGTGGTACAGACAGTGCAAACATCCGGTATGCACGCAATGCTGTATCGACAAGCGGAAAAGTAAGTCAGAGCACACTGGTGGTATCTTCTGCCTACGGTAAAAAATCAGGTGTGGCCACCATCAATGAATTTGATGACGCCTCTTTAGAGAAAGTAGTACGGAGGTCAGAAGAGCTGGCACAACTGGCTCCTGAAAATCCGGAATACGTTTCGCTTCTTGGTCCTCAAACTTACGCCGAACCAAAAACGTATGTCAAATCAACAGCCGATATCACACCGAAATTGAGATCAGACCTGGTCGCAGCCAGTCTGGAAGTAGCCAAAGCAGGTAAAGCAGTAGCTGCCGGTTTCCTGGAAGACAACACGGGGTATAGCGCCATGATGAACTCCAAAGGTTTGTTTGCCTATACCACTTCTACCAACACCAACTTCTCGGTTACTGTTCGTACGGCGGATGGTAAAGGTTCGGGCTACGCCACACGCGGCTATAACGATGTGACCAAGCTCGATACGAAAACAGCGACACAGATTGCCACGGACAAAGCATTGAAGTCAGCCACAGCAAAAGCGATAGAACCAGGTAAATACACGGTGATTCTTGAGCCTGCTGCAGTAGCTGTATTGCTTGAAAATATCTTCTTCCGGCTGGATGCACGCCAGGCCGATGAAGGTCGCAGCTTCCTGAGCAAAGCAGGTGGTGGCACTCGCCTGGGCGAAAAACTGATGGACGAGCGCGTGAACATTTATTCCGATCCGCTTCACCCTGAATTACCAACCAGCACCTGGAACGGTGATGGTCGCCCTCAGGAAAAAGTATCCTGGATTGAAAAAGGAGTAATCAAAAATCTTTCGTACTCCCGCTACTGGGCGGAGAAGAAAGGCGTGAAGGCTATACCCGGTCCTGATGCAGCCATTATGGAAGGTGGAACCAAATCACTGGAAGACCTGATCAAAGGAACCAAGAAGGGTGTATTGGTTACACGCCTGTGGTATATACGCGATGTCGATCCTCAGTCATTGCTATTGACCGGCCTTACACGCGATGGTACTTTCTATATCGAGAATGGAAAGATTCAATATCCGATCAAGAATTTCCGTTTCAACGAAAGCCCGATCATTATGCTTAATAACTTAGAAGAGTTAGGCAAAGTGGAGCGCACCGTAAGTGTTGAATCAAATCAGAATTATTTATTACCTCCGTTGAAAGTGAGGGACTTTACGTTCTCCAGCTTATCGGATGCGGTATAAGATCAGGTAAATGGATTGGGGGAAGGCTGCTTCATTCACACGGAGGCAGCCTTTCTTTTTTGCGCTGGCACATATTACCAGCTTATCCGTGCCATCGGTCCATTTCGTTTTGTAATGAAGGGGACGAAAGCATTTTCACTTCTGATCCTGGAGACGTCCGTGATAACCCTTTCTATGCGCAGCCTGTAAATCAGATCAACCCTCGCTTTTATCTTCTGAGCGGATTGCACAGGCGCTCCTCTGCGACAAACCTCTCAAGCGAATGAAATACCGTTTATACCTTAATTGGCAGATATTCCGGATTCAATGTAAGGGGGTTTCTCCATGTTAACGTCTATAAAATACACGTCATCCGTACACTTATGAAATTACTGCACACCAAGTCTGTTTTCGTATTGTTCTTCTTATTAACCAGTATCATCATAACACGAGCACAAACCAATGAAGCGTCCGGGAAAGTGATCATTACTTCGCTTGGAAAGAGAACGTATGTACGCATCAATGAAAAGGGTGAATTACTTATCAATGTACCGGAAAAGGATGCCCGTAGATGGAAATCGCGCGGATGGGTTTACTATAACGACTTCAATGCCAGAGGTGACGGCCAAACCGATGATCTCAATGCGATCGCTGCGGCCCATGCATTCGCCAATCAGCATGGCCTTTCAGTGAAGGCGAATGAAGATGCCACGTACTACATTGGCGGCAAAGAACGCACTGTGATTATCCAGACAGACACCGATTTTGGTACGGCCGCCTTTATCATTGACGATACCGAAGTCCAGAATCGTAATGCACCTGTTTTCATGGTCAGCTCTACCTTGCAGCCATTTAAAATCGAATCGATTTCTTCATTGAAAAAGAACCAGGAAAAAATAAACATTCCTTTACCCGCTGCCTGCCTGATCACGGTTACTGATTCCAATATTAAACGTTATATCCGCTTCGGACTGAATCCAACCAACGGAGCTTCACAAACGGACATTTTTGTGGTGGATAAAAATGGCAACGTGGATATGCACGCTCCCATCATCTGGGACTTTGATCAGATTACGGAGATCACCGCCCTGCCCATTGACGAAACCAACCTGACCATCACCGGAGGACGGTTTACTACCATTGCCAACAAAGCCGAATCGAAATACAACTATTATGCCCGCAACCTCGCGATCAGACGTTCCAATGTTGTTGTTAACCGGCTTGAACATCGCATCACCGGTGAAGGAGATCATGGAGCACCTTATGGCGGATTCATCAACATCAGTGATTGTTCCCATGTTACGGTTAAGAATACAATCCTCACCGGGCACAAAACCTACAGCACCATTGGCCGAGCAGACAAACCTGTTTCCATGGGGACGTACGACATTTCTGTTAATCGCGCATTGAACGTTTCATTCGTTAATTGCAGTCAAACCAATGACATCAATGATAATACCTATTGGGGAATCATGGGGTCCAATTACAGTAAAAACCTGTTGTATGACAGTTGTGTCTTTTCGCGGTTTGATGCGCACATGGGAGTAGCCAATGCTACCATTCGCAACTCTACGATGGGGCACATGGGAATCAACGCGATCGGTAGCGGAACGCTGATCGTGGAGAACTCCACCATCCGTGGAAGAAATCTCGTCAACCTGCGCCCTGACTACGGCAGCACATGGCAGGGCGAATTCATTATCCGGAACTGTGTTTTTATACCTGCTGGGGGCAGCGCCATATCTGCCAGCCTGATCGGAGGGGCCTATTCCGGCTTGCATGATTTTGGCTATACCTGCTATATGCCTCAACGCATCACTATTGAAAACCTCCAGATCAACGACTCCGCTCATCCGGAGGATTATAAAGGTCCCGCTATTTTTTCCAACTTCAACCCCGATATGAAAGACGCTACCTACCAGGAAAAATTTCCTTATGTCAAAACGAAAGAAGTCATTCTTCGGAATGTGACTACTTCCAGTGGCAAGGACATCAGGGTCAGTGATAATCTGTTCATGTTTAGGGATGTAAAAGTAGACCAGAAGAAAAATCCCTGATTGATAAATCCATCCCCCCATAAGCTTCTTTCTTAATCAAGCAATTCGTACCTGACTTATCCAACCCATTAAGCTGTTCCATGCTGCAACAGACGGGCGAAGGAAGGAACGCATTTCCTATCTTTAATCACAGGTGTCCGTGACAAAGCCCTGTTCATGCGCACACTGCGAAGTGGGGGTCAACGCTATGCTTTCCCCCCTGCGTTATTCGCACTGATTCTCACCTGTGCGGAATCCACTTACTACCAATCGGGTGATCGGAAATCGATTGTAATCAATTACCATACGGTCATCTTTCCGCTCATATAATTCACAAGGAAAAATGCAGTAATCATCGTTTTAAATTTAAAATTGCAGATTGTAAAAATTGAAACACCGGCTCTAACCCATGCGACTGGAAAATAAATTCTTCTTCACCCGCCTTCAATACGAGTCGGGCGACTGGGATGTCGATCAGCGCATGCCATCCAACCTGCTTAACTCATTAATTGAGTACACCACCCTGGCGGTAGATACGCGGGAGAACATCATTGCATTGGGGAGTGATGAAATATTCCGTTGCCCGTTCTGCTACCTCAGTGGCCATAAACTGGTAGAGTTTACCGCACAGGAACGTGCCAACTTCGAAAAGTATGTAAAGAATGGAGGCTTTGTATTTGTAGACGATTGCAATCATGACATTGACGGGCTCTTCGCCAAATCGTTTGAGTCGCAGATGGAGCGCATCTTCGGACCAGAAGCATTGAAGAAGATACCGAATACACATCCCCTCTATTCTTCCTTTTTTAATTTCGAAGGCCCGCCTACTACTTCGCAGGAATTGAACGGCTGGGGCGATGATATTGTACATAATTACCTGAAGGCGATCGAAGTAAATGGCAAGATCAGTGTATTGTACAGCAACAAAGACTATGGTTGCGAATGGGATTACGATTTCAGAAACAAACGCTTTTATAAAATAGACAACACGCGCTTTAGCGTGAATATTGTGATGTACGCTTTAACGAGTTGATTTTAGTTTAAAAGTTACTGATTGAAAGATGTGCTCAATTAGTAGTTTTTCATTTTACACCATTAACGAATAACCATTAACGAATAACCGGCCCAATGAGTACAGAATCAAGCTCCGTAGAAAAATCAGTTCAGCAGATCATCAGCGATCTGAACAACCTGAAGCTGGAAATGAAAAAAGTGATTGTTGGTCAGGAAGAGATCATTGATCAACTGCTGGTAACATTTCTGGCCGGAGGCCACGCACTGCTTGAAGGGGTACCTGGCCTGGCCAAGACCTTGATGATTCGTACACTTTCCGAAGCGATTGAATTAAAATTCAAACGCATTCAGTTCACTCCTGACCTGATGCCAACCGATATTATCGGAACAGAAATTCTGGAAGAAGATCACACTACAGGCAAGCGCATATTTCAGTTCAACAAAGGGCCCCTGTTCGCCAACATCATATTGGCCGATGAGATCAACCGTACTTCACCCAAAACGCAATCCGCTTTACTGGAGGCGATGCAGGAGTTTGAAGTAACGTATGCCGGTGTTACGTACCCATTGGAGCGCCCTTTCTTTATTCTTGCTACACAAAACCCGATTGAGCAGGCAGGAACATTTCCATTGCCTGAAGCTCAGCTCGATCGTTTTCTTTTATACATCAAGATTGGCTATCCTACCTCACAGGAAGAGCGTGCCATATTGGAAAGCACAACGGGAAAGAAGAAAGAAAAGATTAACCGGGTGATTGAAGGAAGTAAAATTCTGGAGGCACAAAAACTGGTGCGTGAAGTACACATCAGTTCAGACCTTATTGGAATGGTCAGCGAAATGGTGCGTGGCACACGCCCCGATCAAACCGAAGTGAAATTTGTAAAAGAATGGGTACGCTGGGGAGCAGGCCCGCGTGCCGGGCAAGCCATGATCCTGACCGCCAAAGCAAGGGCATTATTGAAAGGTCGCTTCGCAGTAACACAGGAAGACATTAAGCACGTTGCTTACCCGGTATTGCGCCATCGTATATTGATGAACTTCAAAGCAGAGGCGGAAGGTGTTACTTCTGATGAAGTGACGAAGAACCTGATTGAACACGTTGTGGCTGCGTTGCGTATTGCCCCATAGTAAAACTGACCGAAGACAAATCCATAAATCGTTATAAATAACTATCCGCGTGAATTCCCAGATCAGAGAGTTGCTCAAGCCGGAAATCCTGAACACGGTAAGTGGTCTGGAACTGGTCGCACGTATCGTGGTGGAAGGATTCATGAGTGGAAGTAATAAAAGCCAGAGTGTGGGTGCCGGGCAAGAGTTCAGTCAATACCGAAGTTATCAGCCCGGTGATGACCTCCGTCAATTGGATTGGAAAATGTTTGCCCGCTCCGAGCGCTATTACATCAAGCAATCCGAAATTGAAACGAACATCACGGTTAAGTTCATGCTGGATGCCAGTCATTCGATGTCCTATGAAGAAGGAGGTATCTCCAAGTTTCAGTTTGCGAAAGTGATGATTGCGGCCCTCGCCTACCTGGCACGCAAACAAAGCGATACATTCGGATTGTACGTAGTAAATGATCTGCACATCCATTCGGTGGAGCCCCGCTTTGAGCAACAGCAGTTCATGCGTTTTCTCAATGAACTCATTGAAGTAAAAAGCGAAAGCACATGGAAGAAAGGAAACGGATTGGATCATGTTTATAATCACCAGGGAAAAGAGCTGATTATTTTCTTTACCGATTTGTATGATGACAATAATGACCTCCAGCATTTTATCAGTCGGCTAAAGACGATACGAAATGAGGTAATTGTTTTTCACCTGATGGGCAAACAAGAAATGGAGCTCAGCTATGGCGGATCGTTTTCATTTGAAGATCTGGAAACAGGGCAACTCATCAAAGCAGACACCCGCGCTCAGCAGAAAAAGTATGTCGATGAAGTTACGCAATGGATCAGCGCTTCACGCAACTGGATGCTGGAGAAGCAGATCAATTATCAGTTGATCAATAGTGGTGAGGAAGCAGAGACCGTGCTCCGTAGTTTTTTAACCATTCGTAAAAAACTGATGCGCTGATGGCTTTAGCAAATTCATTCTGGCTTTGGGGGTTATCCGCATTATCAGTGCCACTGATCATTCACCTGCTCAGTCGTTGGGAAGGAAAAGTAATTCGCATGGGTAGCCTGCGTTACCTTCAGGATTCCAATACGCAACAATTCAAAAGTCTTCGGCTGAATGAAATTATCCTTTTCATATTACGCTGTTTGCTGATTATTACTCTCGTTTTATTCCTCTGCCATCTCCGCTGGCCCAAATCCACTTCCCAAAAATGGGTGATCGTTGAAGAACAGCTTCAAAACCATCCAACCGCAGTTGCCTTGAAAGACAGTCTCCTGACTCAGGGATATGAGCTTCACACATTGTCCAATGACTTCTTGCTCGATGGAAAAAGTATTGGTCACTCGTACTGGTCGCTCAGTGAACACGTGCAAAACCAGGGTATTGTTGATGCCTTATTTCTATCTACCGCTAAAATCACCGCCTTTAAAGGAAAGCGATCAGGCAAGAGCGCATTGACATGGATAACGATACCCAACACTAATGCCGATTACCCCATCGCTGCCATCCGTAAAAGCAATGACAGTGTGACCGTAATCAATGCCCGACTCGAAAACGAAAACACACATTACAATAGAAATAAGTCAGTACGTTTTCCGGATCAATCGTTGATCAAAATCCTAAACGATTCCATCCCCATTTTACCTGATGATACCGTGCAGATTACATTGGTGAGCAACCCTGCATTCAGCTATGATAAAAAGATCATGAAAGCGTTGCTGAACGTCATTCAATCCAATGCGGTACGTACCCTCATCATTGATGAAACTGACGAAACAACACCCATCGATCCAACTACAGACTGGCTGATCTGGTTTTCGGAAAAAGAATTACCCACAGATATAAAAGGATCCGTTATTCAATTCCGGCAAAAGAACAACGTACCGCTCTTACAACAAGAATCTCCCTCCTGCTGGCTGCTCACCCAACGTTTAAATGAAGAGACCATTCTGAACAGTGCGGTCAGCACGACACTCGCTCAGATTATTCTACCCGAAAATAATATCAATCAGCTTGCTGATGCCAAAGATCAGCGCACCATGCCCGATGAAATGATGTGGGCAGCCTCTTCAGATAAAACAGCAGCAATTACTACAGCTTCCTCCATTTCACTTGACCATTATCTTATTCTCCTTTTTCTATTGATCTGGATCACCGAACGAATAATTGCTTACCAACGAAATCAATGAGTAAAGAGCAACAGCTGATCAATAAAATAAAAAATAAATACCTGCTGCTGCGAGGGATAGAGATCACCTTGTTTGCATTGGGGGTAGCTTGTATGGTCTTTGCCATTACACACTATTTCGTCTCCCCTGCTATTGCCTGGACTGCAGCTTTGATTACTGGTGTTACCACCGTGGCTACACTCTTCTTCCGGTTAAACCTGTATGGCTTCACCGAATCACGCATCACCACTTATCTCAATCATCATTATCCGCAACTGGAAGCAAGTACTGACTTACTTTTAAACAACGACCCGCTTTCTACCTTACAGCATCTGCAAAAGTCAACTGTCTATCAAAAGCTTCAATCGATAGAAAACACTATCCGTTTTCCGCACCGATTGCTTTTGGCTTCCCTTGTACTTGTAACCGGTATTCTTGCCGGCTACGTGGCTATGCAGTTGAAATCCAATCATTCTGCTGCTGGCTCAGTACGTGAGAATACCCTTGGTGGTGATGCGGACAATAAAGAAAACCCGGTCATTACTGCATTAAGTAAAACAACCGTAACCGTTACCCCACCTGCCTATACACAAAAAGCAACGATTACCTCTTCATCCCTTTCATTAAAAGTAATTGAAGGCAGTACAGTAAAATGGAATTTTACGTTTGACGGCCCACCTCCTCGATTGTCCATGATATTCTCCGGAAAGGATTCCGTGCAGTTCAAAACACCTTCGGGCAATTCATTTACGTACCAACGCACTTTCACCGAAAATGGATTTTATCAATATGTGTGGAAGGATCAGTCTGGCGCGGCTCATCCATCCGACTATTACCCCATCGAGATCATCAAAGATGAAGCGCCACGTATCGCAGTTGATCATCTCGCCCAGTTCGTTGAACTAAAACTCACCGACCGACTGGTTATTGATCTGAAGGCAACGCTAAGCGATGATTTTGGATTGAGCGATTCGCACATCATCGCTACTGTAAGTAAGGGAAGCGGAGAATCGGTGAAGTTTCGTGAAGAGACATTACGCTTTACTTCTCCATCGGTAATCACCGGAAAAGTGCAACAAGCTACCCGCGCAATGGATCTTTTGAAACTGGGATTGGAGCCAGGAGATGAATTGTATTTCTACATTGAAGCCATGGATAATAAAACTCCGTTAGCCAATAAAGCACGTACAGAAACATTCTTCATCGCCTTACAGGATACCGCTTCCTACGAAATGGTGGAGGATGCCGGCCTGGGGGTTGACCTGATGCCGGAATACTTCCGTAGCCAGCGACAAATCATTATGGACAGTGAGAAATTGCTGGAAGACCGAAAAGCAAAAAAAATTTCCAAAGAAGATTTCAACTCCAAAAGCAATGAGTTGGGGTATGATCAGAAAGTATTACGCCTGCGCTATGGTCAGTTTATGGGTGAAGAAGCCGAATCAGGAATAGGCATACAGAGCGCACCACCCGATGAAGACCATGACGAGAAGATAGAAGATGTCGCCAAGAAATTTGGTCACACGCACGATACCGAAAACGAACACAACCTGGTGGCCGATAAAAAGAGCATTGCTCCAGCCGAAAAGCAACACGACCACGACCACACTGAAAAGGAAGGGGACGAAAAAAATCCAATGGCCGCCTTCATGCATAATCATGACAGCGAAGAAGAAGCCACCTTCTTTCAGCAATCTGTAAAAACAAAACTGAAAGCAGCACTGACACTGATGTGGGATGCCGAACTCTACCTTCGCATGTATCAGCCGGATAAATCGTTGCCTTATCAATACAAAATACTAAAGTTATTGAAAGAGATCAGCAATGACTCCCGCGTGTATGTTCATCGTTCTGGCTTTGATGCACCTCCACTGAAAGAAGAAAAGCGACTGAGCGGTGATTTGGCGGAAGTGAAAAATTCGTTTAACAGTAATAAGAGCACCACAGCAATCAGCTATCCTGCTATTCGTGAAGCGTTGACTACGATTGAATCATTACTACTGAAAAAAAATCCAGTGCTTACCTCATCTGAGCAAACTATCTTACAAAAAGCAGGAAATGAGCTGGCTGGTGTAGCCATTGCTCAACCGGTCGTTTACATCAAAAGTCTGTCTGCACTCAAATCCATTCTGACCAACGAAGTTGCACCTGAAAACCGCAAAGCTTCATTGATTACCATACGGAATTCTTTCTGGAAAGTATTACCACCGGAAGCCACCTCTCCTTCAGCCACACGAAATACATTGCATCCATTTGATCAGCAATTTTTAAAACAACTGGAAAAAGGAAAACCATGAACGGGGATCAGATTATATTCAATTCATTTTTTCCGTTGTGGCTGGTAACGGCAGTAGCTGTTGTGCTCACTCTGTTTTTTATCTGGAAAGAGATACAACGCAAACAACACTACCTGGCTATTCGCATTATTGCCCAACTGATTATTACGATTACATTAGTTGTACTTATCATCCGCCCCTCCGTAAAGCGGGAAAAGACCATTGGCGCAGCACTGCTACTCACCAAAAATTACAATAAACGCATTGCCGATAGTTTGGTTGAGAAATACGGAATGAGGGTAATTCGTTCTTCCGATGCGGACGCTTATCCTAAAGCAAAGAGCATCACTTCCTGGCATTCGTTACAGGAAGATGCGAAAGACATTCGCTTCGTAGTGGGTGAAGGCGTTCCCATTTCTGCACTGGAGGAGTACGATTTACATTTCGATTATATTAAAAACAAGCTACCGGAAGGCATCACCCAAATCACACCGTCATCACTGAAAAAAAATCAATTGAATTTCATTCGCGGAAGAGTAAATCACACACAAGCCTCTTCATTGCAACTGATTAGTCCGGCCGGTATCGAAGATTCAATCACGTTGAAGAATTCAGGCACGACCGAATTTGCTTTACGAACATTGCCTAAACAAGCCGGAAGATTTCTGTACAAATTGAATCTGACAGCGGATGGAAAGATTCTTGAAAGCAATACATTGCCGGTAGAGGTCATCGAAGAGCAAAAACTCAACATCTTATTCCTTCAGCAGTTCCCCACCTTTGAAACACGCTACCTGAAAAACTACCTGGAAGACCACGGTCACTCCATCACGCTGCGCTATCAGGTTTCAAAAAATGTATATCACTACGAGTATGGCAATCGCGACAAGCAACTACTACCTAAGCTCACCACTACTGTGCTCGATGCATTGGATGTGCTGTTCATTACACCGGAAGCGATCAATGATTTAAGTCAGTCCGAAATACAATCACTTGAATCGGCAGTCCGCCATGGATTGGGAATGATCCTTCTCATTTCGAAGCCGGTTAAAAACATTCAGCGATTTCTTCCTTACGAACTGACTGCAGTAACCACCGACACCATTGCTTTATCTTCGGATCAATGGAAAAATAAAATCACGTTTTCTGCCGCCCCCTGGCGAATGAGGTCTTCCCCTGCCGTGAGTGCGGTACAGGAAGACACCGATCATCGCGCGCTTTCGGGTTACTTCTATCAGGGAGCAGGAGTCACCGCCTTTCAGCTGTTAAGTGAAACTTACCGGCTAATGCTGGATGGAAAAAAGACTGCGTATGCCAGTGTATGGTCGCCATTGATTGAACATGCCTCGCGCAAAAAACCACAACCCTTCCGGCTACGCATTACTTCACTGTTTCCGTATGCACCGGATGAACCGGTTCATTTTGAAGTAATCGCAGCTGCTGATGCTCCTGCCTTGTATTATGACAGCATCCGTATTCCACTGAAGGAGAATGTAACGATTCATCAATTATGGCATGGAACGGTGTGGGCAGATCAGGCGGGATGGCACCAGTTCTCCGCACCCGATTCTTCCCGGTTCAATTTTTACGTAACTGACAAAAGTGAATGGAATGCATTGCGCGTAAGTAATCAGGTCGGGCGCAATCGGCTATGCACAGCAAAAGATTCCGGCGCTGTAAGCAATATCGCGGAATACGAACCACTTTCTCCCTTGCTGTTCTTCCTGCTATTTATAGCGGCCTCGGGCACGCTGTGGCTGGTCGCCAAATTGTAATGTGACTTATTGCAGCAGTTAGGATTAAGAAGGTTATTCAAATAACTTTGCCGTCATTATGCGCAAACTACTCTACCACACTTTAGTTGTTTTGTCAGCTCTTTTTGCTTCCTGTTCGGAGGGATTAAAGGGAGATGAAGGAAAGATTCTGGGACGCTGGGAGCAAGCGGGCAAAAAATACGATCCCAACGATTCAACCAACTCGGTAATCTGGTACGAATTCAAGGATAAAGAAAATGCAAAAAGCTATGTAGGTGAGTTTACCTATACACTTGACACCACAAAAAAAACACTTACCGCCACCACGCACATGCTCAGCACCGATGGGCACACACCATTCAAGCAAGTATTTTTTGAGAAGAACTATGTAATGAAAAAAGATACGCTTACCCTCAGCTACATCAGTAAAACCACCGGGCAGGAATTGAAGACGGTACTGGTAAGACCAAAGTAAAGTACTTACTCATTTCCTGTCTTTCAGGCGAATGACAAATTTCAATCCCGACCACACGTCATCGACCGCACATACTTTTACATCTACCAACCCATTGGCTAATCCGAAATCGCGGATTTTATTTTCATCCAAATCGGTAGCCACTTTCGATGATTTCTTGGGCCACGATATCCACATCATGCCCTGCTGCTTCAATGCCTCTTTGCATTGAAGAAATTCTTTTTCGAAAACATTCATTTCCTTTACAAAGAGATGAACAAAATCCAACGACTCTCTAGCTACCTTCTTTTTCACCTTCACTCCTTCCGGGAGAGGGCTAAGCCATTCCCAATACGCTTCCGGTTCGTTCAACACAAAGCAGTGGTATCCTTCTTTGATACCTAATTTTTTCAACAGCGGAGTCCCTGAATATCCTGCCATAGGGCGTATCATTATTAGAGGATCATTAAAATAAAAAAAGCTCCCGAGAGTATCAGGAGCTTTTCAATACGAGTTTGAAAATATTAGTTACCGCCTTTGCTCAACTTATCCATCTCAGCATTGAACGTATCTTTGAATTTTTCGTAATCGTAGTCGATTTTCAAACGCTCATCTTTTGAAAGACGTTCGTTGTATTTAGCCACCAGATCATCTGCGGATAACTCAAGAGCGACATACGTTTTGTAGGTACCATTTTCAGTCTTCATCAGCTTTTCGCACTTGGTTACAATGCCAGACAAAGTCTGATCTACCACTTCACGGTTAAGGCTCTCAAAACGTTGCTCTAACTCTTCTTTGTTATTCATCGTGCGTGAGTTCACATAGTTATCCGTTACTGTTTTTACAGTAGTCTGAATAGCTTGTGCGAGTTCGTTACGCGCGTTGGTTAATGCTTTCTTTTTAGAGGTCACCTGGTCCATGCTTTCGCCCATGGAGTTGGAACGGAAGTACTTGGAAGTAGTGAAGAAATCGGGGCCTGAGCAAGGCACTACCACTTCGGTTTCACCCTTAGGCAATTTCTCTTTTCCTTTACAGCCGGCAATTACTGCTACTGCAATCGCAATCACTACAAAAGAAAGGTTAGTTAACTTTTTCATATACGTGGGATAATTTTAATTATGCAATTTAATTAATGCAATTAACAGGCCATACTAAATCAGGTTTGATTTTTTCAGTCCAAAAAATCCAAAAAATTGATTTTTACTGTAAAATCGCATTTAATAGCTCCGGCAATTTTTCTTTTTCCAGATTTTCCACCGCCTTGTTATAGGCTTCCTGGCTGGAGCGGTCAAAATCAAGGCTGTATCCTTTTATACGATCCAGCGTAACCGCATAGATTTCTTTGTTGTCTTTGGCCGCCGCCACACGAATCACTGCCGTAACATAGGTGATGTAAATGCTGCCCGACACGGCCCCCTTTTCCGAGTTCGCATTCACATTCAATAGCAGTTCTGCCTTGCTCTTATCATCCGTAAATTCAAAGCCTGAATTGGTCAGGTAGTTCTTGATTTTATTCGTGAGTTGCTGATTGTCTTTATTCACATCCAGGCTCTTTTCTATTGCAGTAGCATACACCAACGGCCGCTGCACTTTCAATAAGATGTTGGCTTTGGGCACTACCAGTTTCTGTGCCACCAGCGCATAGATATCAGACGCATTATCTCCTGCAAAGGCAAGCAGGTTAAGCTTTACCGCCACCGTCTGCTCCAGGTCTCTCGCGCTGATTTTGGTGATTAAAATCTTCGCCTGCCCTCCTTCATTGGTTTTGTAATCAGGAAAAACATCACCTGCCCCTTTTTCGAAAGAAGCTTTCAATGGCAAATCAGCAATATTCTTTTTGGAATCCTTATAGGTGGCTTTCACCATCACGGTGTGATCATTCAATGCTACTCTCCGGTTCAATACAATTTCATTGGGCGTAATCGTGAGTTGCATCTTGTCCAACAGACGCTGAATGTTGGCATAGATTTCGTTGGTTAACACAATCTCTTTTTCTTCAAACATGATGCGGATAGGCTCTGCCAGGTATTTCTCCACCGCTCTGAATCCCTGAAAATAGAAACTGAGTGCCTGTACATTTTCGTTTGTCTTCTCGGATTGCTTTGCTTTGGTAAAGAAATCAAGCGCCAGTGTTACGGCATTCCTTTTCTGTTCGTCTTTGATTTCCTTGTAGCGTTGCTTTGACAGGCGATAATAAGACCAGTAATTCTTATCATCTTCCCAGACATCTACCTGCTCGTATTCTTCAATCTCATCCGCAGCGGTCGTTTGAATAATCTGTTCGTATTTTTCCTGAAACTCTTTATTGGCATCGATCTGGCTCAATACAGAGGTAGAGGAAATATTGACTTTAATCTCCGACACCAGGTCATCCAGCGCACTTTTCTTTGCCGCCTGTATGTAGTTATTGGTGCCATCTTTCTGGCTATGACCAATACCAATATAATAGGTGTCTTGTGGTGGCTTGGACGAAAGCCAGGCCGGCCGCGTGTTTTGCAGATTAGTCTGAAGGCTGGTATTGACGGCAGGGCTGCAGGCAACCATTAAAAAAACAAAGGGAACAAGGTATTTCACAGAATAAGAAGAGGTTTTATTCGTTTTTACTAATGCGACATTCGTGCCACTTTCAGAGCGAATGATATAACAAATCTACTGCTTATACTTGCTGGCGATGAATATTGTTTTAATTTTTTTAGCTTTAGACCTATAAATCAGCGGGTTTTATGAAGAAAGGATTGTTTTTTTTGTGCGGACTGATCCTGCTTGCCTGTCAGGAAACGGAATCGGTAAATGAAGTAACCGATTTTACCGGAAATGAAACCACTTATCTGCTTCAGCAGGCATCGGATTATGCGGTAAATGGCACTATTCTATTTAAAGAAAAGAAAGACGGAACCACCATTGCCAATGTGCAGCTTAACGGCACGGATGGAACCTTAAAATATCCCGTACATCTCCACCTGGGTAACATCGCTACACCTAACGCGGAAGTAGCTCTTCTGCTTAGCCCGGTGAATGCGGATAATGGAAAAAGTGAAACCATCATTACGCGCCTGGCGGATGATTCTTCCGTTACCTATCAGCAGTTGATTGGCATGGAAGCCTGCATTAAAATACATTTAGCTGAAAGCGGCCCTGATCGTGATGTTATTCTGGCCGGTGGCAATATTGGAAAATCAAGCCTGAAGGAGGCTACCAGCGGACGGATTGGATTCAGCGTTTGTAAAAGTGAATAGCAATTGATTAAAAGTTTAATCGCGGTTAACAATCCATTATGCGATTAAACTTTTAACCAACCACTCTGCTAGCTACAGCCCCGCTTCGTTCGAACCGATCATCGCTCCGATGTAATCGCGATTCATACGGGCTATGTTAGTCAGTTTTATTTCTTTAGGGCATTCGGCTTCGCAGGCACCAATGTTGGTACAGTTACCAAATCCTTCTTCGTCCATTTGATTGATCATAGCAACAGCACGTTTGTCACGCTCAGGTTGTCCTTGTGGTAACAATGCCAGCTGTGATATTTTAGCGGATACGAAAAGCATTGCTGCTGAATTGGGGCAGGCCGCTACGCAGGCACCGCAACCAATGCATGCAGCAGCATCCATTGCTTTCTCTGCATCGTCTTTATTTACCGGAAGATTATTTGCATCCTGCGCCTGGCCCGTGTTCACACTGACGAAACCACCTTTGGCAATGATCCGATCAAATGCACCTCGGTCGGTAACCAGGTCTTTCAATACCGGGAACGCTTTGGCACGCCATGGTTCTACATAAATGGTATCACCATCTTTAAACGTACGCATGTACAACTGGCAGGTAGTTGCCGCATGATGAGGTCCATGTGCACGTCCATCGATGTACATACTGCACATCCCACAAATCCCTTCGCGACAATCGTGGTCGAAGGCAATCGGATCTTCTCCTTTGCGAACCAGGTTATCATTCAAGACATCTACCATCTCCAGGAATGACTGATCTGCATTGATGTTGTCAATAGTATAATCGACCAATTTACCGGGAGTAGTTGTATTCTTTTGACGCCAAACTTTTAAATTGAATTTCATGCTCTCAATTATTTATACGATCTAACCTGCATTTCAATATTCTCGTACACCAACGCTTCCTTGTGTACAATCGGATCTGCATCTACGGAAGTATGTTCCCATGCTGCTACATACGCATAGTTTGCATCATCCCGTTTTGCTTCACCTGCCTCCTGGTATTCGGTACGGAAATGACCTCCGCATGATTCATTTCTATTCAATGCATCAATCACCATCAGTTCACCCAACTCGATAAAGTCAGCTACGCGGCCAGCCTTATCAAATTCAGGGTTGAATTCGTCCAATGTTCCCGGAATTTTCACATCGCTCCAGAATTCCTTACGCAATTCCTGAATCAGTTTGCGTGCGTGAGTCAATCCTTCAGCATTGCGGGCCATACCACAGTACTCCCACATGATCTTTCCTAATTGTTTGTGGAAATCATCAACGGTTTTCTTTCCTTTAATGCCAATCAGTTTTTCAGAGCGGCTCTGAACCTCCTTCTCCGCCTCCACAAATGCAGGATGATCGGTAGAAATCGGTTTAACAAATATTTCAGAAGAAAGATAATTGCCAATGGTATACGGAATCACAAAGTATCCGTCCGCCAGGCCTTGCATCAACGCAGAAGCTCCCAATCGGTTTGCTCCATGATCGCTGAAGTTCGCTTCTCCCAGGCAATACAATCCTTTCACAGATGTCATCAGTTCATAATCCACCCAAAGACCACCCATGGTATAATGCACTGCAGGATAAATCTTCATGGGTGTTTTCAATGGATCTTCGTTCGTAATATTTTGATACATCGGGAACAACTCACCATAACGTGCTTTTACAACATCGATACCGAGGCGTTTGATCGCATCCGCAAAATCAAGGAACACTCCGAAACCGGAAGCCACAATTCCACGGCCATCATCACAGGCTTCTTTGGCTGCACGCGATGCAATATCACGTGGACAAAGATTTCCGTAAGACGGATATTTACGCTCCAGGTAGTAATCGCGATCCTCTTCTTTAATATCGGCAGCCGTCTTTTTGCCCTCGCGAATGGCTTTCGCATCTTCTTTGCTCTTGGGCACCCACACCCGTCCATCGTTACGCAATGATTCAGACATCAGCGTAAGCTTTGATTGATAATCACCAGTGACCGGGATACACGTTGGGTGAATCTGTGTATAACAGGGGTTAGCGAAATAAGCCCCTTTCTTGTGTGCTTTCCATGCCGCTGTTACGTTGCTTCCCATCGCATTGGTTGAGAGGAAGAATACGTTTCCGTATCCACCGGTTGCCAATATCACTGCGTGAGCAAAATGGCGTTCCAGTTTTCCGGTAACCAGGTTACGTGCAATGATGCCACGGGCCTTATCTTCGATCTTCACCACTTCCACCATCTCATGACGGTTGTACATGGTCACGTTACCTAATCCGATCTGGCGCTCCAACGCTCCGTAAGCACCCAACAGCAATTGCTGCCCGGTTTGACCACGTGCATAAAAGGTTCTGGATACCTGCGCACCACCAAATGAACGGTTATCCAGCAAGCCACCATATTCACGTGCAAAAGGAACACCCTGTGCCACGCACTGGTCAATGATATTCCGGGATACATCCGCCAGGCGATAGACATTGCCTTCACGTGCGCGGAAGTCACCACCTTTTATGGTATCATAAAACAAACGGTACACCGAGTCACCATCGTTTTTGTAATTCTTTGCGGCGTTGATACCACCCTGTGCCGCAATGGAGTGCGCGCGTCTTGGTGAATCCTGAAAGCAGAATGCCTTTACTTTATAACCCAGCTCGGCCAGTGTAGCTGCAGCAGATGCTCCGGCAAGACCGGTACCCACCACAATCACTTCTACCTTGCGCTTGTTTGCCGGGTTGACCAACTTCGCATGTTCTTTATAATTGCTCCACTTTTCGTTTAGGGGTCCGTGGGGAATTTTGGAATCCAGTTCAGCCATATCTTTTTACTTTGAGAACTATTCGTTTAGACGCTGTGCTATTTAATAACTTATTGTATCCAACCCAGATAAATGGCGATTGGCATCAGTGCAAAAATGACCGGAACTACAATCGAGAAAGTAGTACCGACAAATGAAATCGCACCATTGTATTTATTGTGATTCAGTCCGAGAGATTGAAATGCACTTTTAAATCCGTGCAGCAAATGCCAGAAAAGGGAGAAACATCCCAGCACGTAAACAATAACCACAACCGGATTTTGGAATATTACCAGCATCTTTCCATACAGATCAATTTCACCATGCTCCCAGTTGCTGATGCCCTGGCTGATGCGGTTGGGAATCCAGAAGTGAGCCGTATGAATCACGAGGAAAATCAGAATCAATGTTCCCAGCAATCCCATGCTGCGGCTATACCACTTGCTCTTTTCCGGGTGTTTGGTGAAGCTGTACTTGACAGGTCGTGCGCTGCGGTTTTGGTTCCATAACAACAAGCCATCAATGATGTGTACCAGAAAACCGACTATCAGGCCAATTTCCAGAAAGCGGATGATGGGATTGGTACCCATGAAGTGCCCCCAGTGACTGAAGGTTGCGCCTCCATCATTATAAAATATCATCGCGTTGATCGTGCAGTGAATGATCAGGAAGGTGATCAAAAACAAGCCCGTAAGCGCCATTAAAACTTTCTTGCCGAGTGAGCTTGTCAGAAGGTTAGTAAACCAATTCATCTAGTTTAGGATTTAATCTGTTCATCCATACTCAAAACAAATACTCCTTTCAAAAGTTTAAAATAATGTTCGTACCGAGAACAATTATGAAAGGATTCTTCGCTGATATTTGAACCGGCCAAAAATACTTCTCAAAGCTTTACCAAACAATTGAGCGTGCTATTTTAAAGAGTTCTAAATAACGCTTGACACACGAAAAACACTACTGAATGGAACCCATCATCAGAGCTTCTCAAACAGGATGATGATGATAGCTATTGCTGCAACCATGACAAGTAAAAACCATTGCTTCTTGATGAAGTTGGCAATACTCTGGAACAACGTTTTCATAGAAACTTAAAAAAGATTGGTTAACGCTTCCATTAGCCACGAATCTCACTCCACTAGATTAAGTGGCTGAAAATGAAGTTGTTTATCTTCATCATTTGTCTATTTTTCCCATAAAGAAGAAAACTTTTCCCGAAATGGCACTGTTGTACCGTGTACCTTCAGAAGGTATTTTTACTTTTTCAAACCACTACTACTTAGTTTAATTCATGTATTTGATTTTCGATACGGAGACCACCGGTCTTCCGCATAATAAGACTGCACCCATTACTGATCTCGACAACTGGCCGCGCCTGGTACAATTAGCGTGGGAGTTGCATGACGGAAAAGGAAAGCTACTCTCGCAACAGAATCATATTATTTTTCCTGACGGATTTGATATTCCCTATAAATCGGAACAGGTTCATGGTATCTCTACCCGGCGTGCCCAGCAGGAAGGTATTCCATTGAAAGAAGCACTGGCTCATTTCATTACTGATCTGGGCAAAGCGAAAGTAATTGTAGGCCATAATATAGAGTTCGACATCAATATCATTGGTGCCGAATTCATACGCACTTCTTTTGCGCCTGAGCAACTGCTCGCCATGCAAAAGATAGATACCGGAGTTGCCTCTGTCGATTTTTGCCAGCTGCAAGGTGGTGTAGGTGGGCGGTTAAAAATGCCACGGCTCATCGAGCTGCACGAAAAGCTTTTCGGCAAAGGATTTGGCGATGCACACGATGCGGCTTATGATGTGGCAGCTACTGCACGCTCCTTCTTTGGCCTGATTACACGTGGCGTGGTCACTCCTTTTGACACCACTCCCATTGAAGAAATTGAGTACGAAGAACCCAACCTCGATGCGGCCAACTTTGCCAAGCGCGAGAAGAAAGCAACTGTCGATTATTCCAATGCCAATGGTCAGTTAACGGAAGCTCCCTACTGCCATTTGCATCTTCACTCACAGTATTCCGTATTACAGGCCACGCCCAATGTAGGCGAGATCATCGCGAAAGCGAAAGCCAATAACATGACTGCCGTAGCAGTGACTGACCTGGGCAATATGTATGGTGCCTTCAAATTTGTTACCGAAGCATTGAAGCACCAGATCAAACCCATTGTAGGGTGTGAGGTATATGTCGCTGATGAACGTAAGAAATTAAAATTCACCAAAGACAATCCGGATAAACGATATAACCAGGTATTGCTTGCCAAGAACAAAAGCGGTTATCATAACCTGGCCAAGCTCTGCTCTACCGGGTTTATTGAAGGGCTGTACGGAATTTATCCACGTGTTGATAAAGAACTGATCACCCAATACAGGGAAGGTGTGATCGCTACTACCGGTGGGTTGAACAGTGAAATCCCTCACCTGATACTGAATGTGGGTGAACGTCAGGCAGAAGAAGCATTCAAATGGTGGCACGAAACCTTCGGTGAGTACTTCTATGTGGAACTCAACCGCCACGGTATGCCCGAAGAAGACAGGGTGAATGAGACACTCCTCCGCTTCTGCGAAAAGTATTCCGTGAAATACTTTGCTGCCAACGAAGCGTATTACCTGGAGAAAGAAGAAGCCAATGCACACGATGTATTGCTGTGTATAAAAGAAGGAGAATTTCAGTCCACACCTATCGGCTACGGGCGTGGCACCCGTTATGGGTTGCCCAATCACGAGTTCTTCTTCAAGAGTCAGGATGAGATGAAGCAACTCTTCCGCGATTTGCCGCAAGCCATTGAAACCATCAGCGAGATCATCGGCAAGATTGAGACCTACGAACTGAAGCGGAACGTGCTCCTTCCCAAGTTTGATATTCCGCAGGAGTTTACAACAGAAGATGAATACCTGCGCCACCTTACCTATGAAGGGGCCAAGAAACGGTACGCCGAGCTTACGCCCAAGATTACCGAGCGTCTCGACTTTGAATTAGAAACCATTAAGAAAACCGGTTATCCGGGTTACTTTCTTATCGTACAGGATTTTACGAACAAAGCCAAGGAATTGGGTGTCTCCGTAGGCCCGGGACGTGGTTCGGCAGCAGGATCAGCGGTAGCCTATTGCATCGGTATTACCAACGTAGATCCGATCGCTTATGATCTGCTCTTCGAGCGTTTCCTTAATCCCGACCGTGTATCACTTCCCGATATTGATATTGACTTTGATGATGAAGGTCGTGATAAAGTATTAAAGTATGTGATCAATAAATACGGTTCCAATCAGGTAGCGCAGATCATTACCTATGGCACCATGGCGGCCAAGTCATCCATCAAAGACTGCGCACGCGTTATGGAGTTACCCCTGGCTGACTCCAACGTGATGGCCAAGATGGTTCCTGAAAAACCAGGCACTTCATTGGCAAAAGCGTTTGAAGAAGTAAAAGAACTGAATGATATCAGGAATGGTACCGACAAGCGTGCCGAGGTATTGAAGCAGGCGATTGTATTGGAAGGATCGCTGCGTAACACGGGTATGCACGCCTGTGGTGTGATTATTACGCCAGATGATCTCACCAAGTTTGTGCCTGTAGCCACTGCGAAAGATTCCGAGATGCTGGTCACCCAGTTTGACAACAGCGTGGTAGAAAGTGCCGGCTTGCTGAAGATGGACTTTCTTGGACTAACCACACTCACCGTCATCAAGACTGCGATCACCAATATCAGGAAGAGGCACGGCATTCAGATCGATGTTGATACCATTCCGCTTACTGACTTAAAGACCTACCAGCTTTACCAGCGCGGAGAGACCACCGGGACGTTCCAGTTTGAAAGTGAGGGGATGCAAAACCACCTCAAGAGTCTGAAACCGGATAAGTTTGAAGACCTGATTGCGATGAACGCCCTGTACCGTCCCGGGCCGATGGAATACATCCCTGACTTCATTGCACGTAAACACGGGCGCGAGATCATCAAATACGATCTGCCCGAGATGGAAGAATACCTGAAAGACACGTATGGAATCACCGTGTATCAGGAGCAGGTCATGTTGCTCTCACAAAAGCTGGCCAACTTCAGTAAAGGTGATGCCGATGTGTTGCGTAAAGCAATGGGAAAGAAGCAGAAAGACGTGCTGGATAAGATGAAGGGCAAGTTCATTGAGGGCTGTAAGAAAAACGGCCATGATGAAAAGATCTGTGAAAAGATCTGGACCGACTGGGAAGCCTTCGCTCAATATGCCTTCAACAAATCGCACTCGACATGCTATTCACTGGTCGCCTACCATACGGCCTATTTAAAAGCAAACTATCCTGCCGAATACATGGCTGCCGTGCTGACGCATTCGCAAAGCAGCCTGGACAGTGTCACTTACTTCATTGAAGAGTGCCGTAAAATCAACATCGAAGTACTCGGCCCTCATTTGAATGAGTCAGGCGTATTCTTTGAAGTAAACAAGGAAGGACAGATTCGATTTGGATTGGGTGCAATCAAAGGAGCGGGTGAGGCAGCTGTTGAAGCCATTATTGAAGAACGTAAAGCGCATGGCCCATTCAAAGATGTGTTTGAGTTTGCTAAACGCATGAGCGCACGCGCGGTGAACAAGAAGACATTTGAATGCCTTGCATTATCCGGTGCACTGGATTGCTTTAAGGAAGCGCACCGCAGGCATTATGTGTATGCCAAAGAAGGCGATATCACCCTTACTGAAAAGGTAATCAAATACGCCAGCAAGTTACAGCAGGAGGCACTGAGCGCACAAGCCAGTTTGTTTGGCGCAAGTACCGGTACTTCCATGCCAATGCCTAAGATTGATGTGATCGAACCATTCACCGAAATAGAAAAACTACACTTCGAAAAAGAAGTGGTAGGCGTTTATATCTCGGGTCACCCCTTGGATAATTTCAAGTTTGAGTTTGACACATTCTGCAATTCACCGGTATCCGCATTAGGTGACATTGAAGGATCAGAAGGAAAAGAGTTTAAAGTAGGTGGTATTGTTTCGGCGGTAGAACACAAGCTCACCAAAACCGGTAGACCTTTTGGCAAAATGGTGGTGGAAGATTATTCGGGTAAGTTTGAATTTCTGCTGTGGAGTGATGATTACCTCAAGTTTAAATCCTTTCTCACGCCCGGATTGTTTTTATTTATCGAAGGCAATGTGGTGAAGAAAAGCTGGGGTGAACAAAACCTGGAGTTTAAAGTACGTAACATTGATATTTTGAACGAACTGGCCTCCAAGAGGGTAATGGGCCTTGCGCTGCGCATCGGCACGAACTCCATTACACCGGAGTTTGTCGACTCACTGGATAAGCTTTGCAGGAAAAATACAGGAAAAGGTGTGCTTCGGATGTATGTGAAAGACGATGTGGAGTCGATACAAACCGAGCTGATGGCACGCGGTATTCAGATCAAACCCACTAATAATTTCATTAAAGACCTGAAGCGTATGGCCGAAGTAGGCGTGATTACCGACAAAAACGATGTGCGCTGGCTCACCGATCAGGCCAACAAACCGGAAGGTGCTGCGGTACTTGGAACAAATTCACCTACCTTTGTGTTGGACACTGTAGAAACATTAGAAATAGAGTCATAAACTAAAAACTTTAATCTTTATAAATATTATGGGAAAAGCAGTTGTATTAACCGATGCCAATTTTGACCAAATTGTAAACTCAGATAAGCCCGTGCTGGTTGATTTCTGGGCAGAATGGTGTGGTCCTTGTAAAATGATCGGACCAGTAGTAGAAGAACTGGCCGGAGATTATGATGGCAAAGCAGTAATCGCCAAATTAAATGTGGACGAGAACCCACAGGTGACTGCAAAGTTTGGTGTACGCTCTATCCCTACGCTTTTGGTATTCAAGAATGGCCAGGTAGTTGATAAGCAAATCGGTGCCGTTCCTAAGTCTGTGCTCGCTTCTAAGCTGGAAGCTCAGGTAGCGTAATCGGGCGATAGTCCATTTGAAAATGAGCCAATGGTTTTTTAGCCATTGGCTTTTTTTTATGCTTCCGTATTTTTCTACCTTAGCCATAATGGTTTACCCCCAACATCAGCACCTCACTATGAAACCCATCCTTTTCTTATTGGCTTCTTTGTTTATTGCTCACGCTACCCTGGGGCAAGGTTTTGATAAAGACAAAATGTTTTATGCCGCCAAAGCAGAGCGATACAAGCGGATGAAAAATACCGGAATGATCCTTTCCATTGCCGGTGGAATTATGGCTGTAGTGGGTGTATCGAAGATGAGCAAAGCCACCTCCAACGCCACCTATTACAACGGTACTTATTATTACAATAACGGCTCTAACGCGGATGCTGAAACCGGAGCGTTGCTGTTCCTGGGAGGAACAGCAGGGCTGGGTGCGGGTATTCCTTTATGGATAGTGGGGGCACACGCACAACGTAAATACGAAAGAAAGCTGGAAGGCATTGGGGTACGCCTGAACATCAATCAGCAGAACAAAGGGCTTACGCTGAGTTACCGGTTTTAGCTTGTTTATATTTTAGCCTTCTTCAAACGTTCTACCATCTCTGCTACCGCAGGGCAAACCAACGTATTCTTGTAGGTAAGGTCCATGATCTGTACCATCTTCTTTCTATCGGTATGCGGATATTCGCGGCAGGCTTTGGGACGGTCGTCATATACGCGGCAATAGTTTTCCTGATCCAGAAAAGGACAAGGCGATGACTTCAATACGTAATCCTTGTCTTCATCGATGCGCAGGTATTTCTCAATGAAGTCTCCCGGTTTCATGCGAATGGATCTGGCCACGCGCTCTATGTCGGTTTGATAAAAGATGGGGCTGGTGGTTTTGCAACAGTTGGCGCACTGCAGGCAATCCACCTCTTCAAAAACTTCGTCATGCATTTCATGAAAGGCATCATCTACCTTACGCGGATCTTTCTTCTTCAGTGTCTGAAGAAATTTTTTATTCTCTGCGGCCTTATGGTGAGATAATTCGCGAAAGCGGTCAAGATCCATGCAGCAAAATTATTGATACCCGTCAAAGAAAACTATTTTTGTTTTGCATGACCACTACCAAGATTCTGGAATCGGTAAATAAACACATCACACTGACGGAGGAGGAGGCTTCCTACTTCTCTTCGCTCTTCCTTCCGCTGAAGGTGAAGCAGAACGAAATGCCGGAAAAAATAGGAGAACCTACCCGCTACTTTATTCATGTTAACTCGGGCTGCCTGATGAGTTATTTTACTGACCAGGAAGGCAACGATCATGTGATGCAGTTTGCCACAGCAGGCTGGTGGACCGGCGATCTGCCTAGTTTCACACAGCAGATTCCGTCCATCCATGCTACCCGCGCCCTGACCGATAGCGAAATACTGTTGTTGCCCAAACCGAGTATGGATCAGCTGCTCGAAAAATATCCCAAGTTTGAGCGCTACTTTCGCATCCTTTTCCAAAACTCATTAATCAATCATCAAAGTCGTATCATTCAAAATCTTTCTGCAAAAGCGGAAGACCGTTATTTAACCTTTCAGAAGAAATATCCCTCACTGGAGCAATACGTACCGCTCAAATACATTGCCTCCTACCTGGGTATTACACCCGAGTTTTTAAGCAAAATCAGAAGAAAACTGATGGGTAAATAAGCGTTATTGCAAAACAAGGTAAACCAGGGTACGCATACGGATGGCATGCCTATTTCTGAAAAGAGGTACGATCCGCAAAAAACGATTCCATAACCTGATTCAAAACTGATGCAATCTACCCAAGGTGCCTGTTCAAGATCATTTTAGGGCATCTTAATCCAGTTCAAGATGAAAGTCCTTCTTTCTTAACCTAGTTCAATGCACCTGCCGTTCATTTTGCCGTTTATTTGTATTGTCAATACGACACTAATTAAAAAAGAAATAAACGCAAAAAGATTATGGCAACTACAAAATGGGCAATTGATACTACGCACTCCGAAGTACAATTCAAGGTAAAACACTTAGTGATCTCTACTGTAACGGGATCATTCAAAAAATTCAGCGGTGAAGTGATCACCGAAGGTGATGATTTCAACAATGCACAGGTAAGTTTCTCTATCGATGTGGATAGCATCGATACTAACCAGGCTGATCGTGATGGTCACCTGAAATCAGATGACTTCTTTGCTGCGGCTCAATATCCTACGATTTCCTTCAGCAAAGGTGTATTGAAAAAATCATCTGGTGACAACTATAAATTGCTGGGTAACCTTACTGTGCGTGACGTAACCGCAGTAGTGGAACTGGATGTGGAATTTGGTGGAACAACCAAAGATCCATGGGGAAATATCAAGGCAGGTTTTGAATTGAATGGAAAAATTAACCGTAAAGATTTCGGATTAAGCTGGAGCGCGTTGACTGAGGCCGGTGGAATGGTTGTAGCCGAAGAAGTAAAACTGCACATGAACGTGGAGTTGGTAAAAGGGTAATACGATAGTAATGTGGGGTTTGACCGAAGGGTTGCTTTTTCAAGCAACCCTTTTGTTTTTTACCTCCGGCAAATGGATTTGAACGAGCAATACATACACGCTTTCTCATTTGCCGTCTGATCGAACGGTTGCTGCACATCATATAATTCGGTAAGCAATTCATTCAATTGCTCAGCAAACTCAAAGAAGTACGGCTTGGCATCTTCCACCATTTCTTTCTGCCGCGATTTCCCCATGGTGTGACCGAATTCAAAATCGGAAGAGAACAACTTTTTACGATGATACAATCCTGGTTTGATGTCTCCTCTTTTTTCAGGATTGCGCAAACCGTAGACGTACGAATACAAAAAGGTTTGAAATGCCGCCTTATTGCGTTTGCCCTCGCGTGCAAAGAGTGAAGGTATGCTTTCAAAATCGGTATCGTCTCTTCCCGTTTTATAATCCACTACGCGGATCACGTTATCTTTTTCATCTACCCGGTCGATTGTTCCACCCACACAAATCCGTTTACCGGATGCAATCGGAAAAATCTGAATAAACCGTTCTTCCAGCATATCGACATGAAAAGGGGTATACGTTTTATCATGATCGAGCACCTTATTTACAAAATCGCTGATCATCTCTTTTACCACCAATCGTTGCCCTTCGTATACGATGGTCTCTTCTGCATCCATTCTGAAATGCCTGCGATAGGCTTTATCAATAAGTGATTCGGTATTCTTTTTCAGCCGATCAGTATCTTCCGCCGTTACCTGCTTACCTTCTCTTTTAAATGGTTCGTATTGCCATGCCAGCACATCGTGCAGCAGGTTCCCGAACATACGCGCATCAAATTCCTCCTCTACTTCCTCGGCTTCATATAATTTGGCCAGGTGTTTCAGATAAAAACGCAAACGGCATTCGATGTAATCGTTCAATGCCGTAGGGGAGAAAAATTTCTGCTTCTCCCCTGCTTCTGTATTCGCCGCACCTTCCAGGTACTGATCCAGAATCTGCATTACTTCTGGGGTTTTATTCACGGTTACCGCAGTCACCTCACTTACTTCCAGTGGCAGATGTAGTACCTGCTTATCGATCTTTAAACCCGATTCATAAATCAGCTGTTGCAGATAGCGGCTCATTTCACCATTACCAATAATATCCGGCTCGGTGTTGTAATACAGGTGAATAGTATCCGCGCGCTGCAGTAATCGGTAAAACAAGTAGGCATAAAATGCATCCTGATGTTCGAAAGCGGGTAAAGCGTAGGCTTTACGGATAGAGTGCGGAATGTACGACCCCTGCCTTGAAGGTGCAGGAAGCATTCCTTCATTCAAGGAGAGCATATACACGTTATCAAAATCGAGATTACGGGTTTCCATTACCCCCATAATCTGTAATCCCTTCAATGGCTCACCGGTAAAAGGAATACGCTGTGACTGGATGACCTGCCGGAATAGTTTTTGAAATCCACGCCACGCCACTGATTGATCTTCGATGGTTCGTTGAGTACGTGTTAAAATCTCGTGCAGGCGCGAAAGGTGGCGGTGAAAGTGAAAAGCATATTCACGATCCAGTCCCTGCTGTTGTGCGAAGTGTGACCCCATCATCTCCACCAATTCCAGCAGGTAGCCTGAAGCATCACTGGCGCTTATTACTTTGAATACTTTATCAAATACCGGGTTCGGTCCAAACTCTTTGGCTGCTACATAAACTTTATTGCCGGAGATGATCTCTCTGCGCCACTCCTGCGATTTTTTCTCTGTGAGTGAAATCAGGTAGGGATGATCGAGTAATGTAGTTACCTGCCGGTGACTGAAGCGATTTCCTTTCTGATAGATCTGCATTTCAATCACTAAGTCAAGCAGGTTGAACAATGGAGTAAGCCGAAGCGGATACCCCATGGTCACGTTTACCTTAGTGGCCTCATCCGGCAATGAGTTCATCATGGGCAACAGCATGCCTTCATCAGGTAATACGATCACGGTCTTCTCCAGATCAACCGGTCCGCTGTTCTTCAACCAGTCGCCCACAACCTGGCCCACATGCTTCGCCTGCCCGATCCGCTGGGCAACACCTGTCAGTTTTATGTTTTTTGGCTGAGTGATATTTGAGGGCACTTCTTTGGGAAACGTTCTGCCCAGTATAGTATGGTTGCGGTACTCACGCATGAACTGTCCTGCTTCCTGATTGCGGTTATTCAGGTAATAGGCATCACAATCCCAAAACACATTTGCACCGCGTGCTACAAAATAAGCAAGCACTCCTTCTTCGGCCTTAGTCAACGCATTGAATCCGGCAAAGATTAATTTATCAAAAGGGTAGTCATTCCACGGCAGTGTAGTGAGTGAAGTCGCCTGTAGTTTGGCCAATACTTCACGATGAAGCAATCCTTCATAGCCATTGCCTTCTTTCTTCAGTGTTTTCACAAACACCGCATACACGTCCGTCAGTTTCCTCCACACCCTCAAAAATTCTTCCTTGCTCCCCACCGGCTTTTCTTCGAACGAAATCCAGAAGCTGCGTAAAAATTCTTTCTGTTCTTCGGTGAGGTAATCAAAGGTTTCATCCAACTCTTTCAGCTTGCTGAGATCGCGAAAAAGCTGGGAAGCATTGACCAGGTATTTATCCACCTCATCAAAATCGCGCAGAAGCATCTCTCCCCAGAAGTAAAAACGATCGAACGGTTCATCCACCTTCATCACCTTGTTGTACACTTCATATAAGGTGAAAATCAACGATAACTTATCCGGTTCTTTCAGGTCAGACAAGCGGGAGAAGAATTCTTCAATACTTAACAGCGAAGGTGACCAGGACGGTGACGTAATGCTTTCTGCATAATACTTTTGAAAAAACAGAGAGGCTCTTCGGTTAGGGAATACAATCGTTAATTCATCGGCCCGGCCATACGTGCCTGCAATTGTTTCGGCCAGCTCTTTTAAAAATGGTTTCATCGCGCTTTTCTCAAAATAAATTCAACCCCGATTTACTGACTACCTCCACTATGCGCAATTCCTCCAGGTACCACAGGTATGCCTGCACATTCTGATACCCCATTTGCGTGAGCAATACGGCATACTCCATAATCTGTTCACGGTCCCGTTGCTTTTCCTTCCCGGTTTTATAATCCACCAATACCATTTCCTTTCCTTTTTCCATTACCCGATCGATACGATGTTGTTTTCCTTCCGGCAACAATACGGTTACTTCGGTCTTGACTTTCCATGATGGATCAAACCACTTACCGATCACCTGATGTTCCATCATTTTCTCCAGCAAAGGTTGAATCGTGGCCACATCGTCACTGCTCAGTTCGTTGGCCGACTCCAGTATCCGGAGAGCCTCCTTTAGCTGTTTTTTATGTTTTACATGAGCCAGCACCCGATGAAGGAGAATACCGTAGTTAATCTTGTTGCGTGCAGCGGATGGTTCAGGCAGAAAGTACTCGGCACCTTGTTGCTTGATCACCAGTTTCTCGCGCCAGTCGAATGTGCTGTAGGAGTTCATGGGGATGGTGGCAAATGAGGATACACGCTCTTCCTTCGAAAGCTTTTCCAGAGTACCCACCTGAAAGGCAGCCGTATCCCGTTTGAAATAAGGAGATAACGCCAACGACTGTGTAATCACATTATACAACAGCTTGCCCACGGTGGAAATACCCGGCGTCTTGGTCGCTTCCGGAGCCATGATGATCATACTCTCTTCCGCACGTGTAAGTGCTACGTAGAGTACATTGAGATTATCGAGGTGCGCTTTTACCCGTTCATCAAAATAGGCATCGGCAAATACGGTCTTTTCCAGTTGCTTGCTATACAACACAGCAAGGTGCTTCATGGCATTGAAAGGCGGCTTCGATGATGATACCCATAGCAACGGAGCGATGTCGTGCCCCAGCCCCCAATCACAAAACGGAAGCAGCACATGCTTGAATTGCAGCCCTTTGGATTTATGAATAGTGAAGATGCGGATGGCATTGACATGGCCCGGCACCTGCACTGATTTTTTACTTTTGTTTACTTCCCACCATTCCAGAAACGAAGAGACATCATTTTTTTCCTGTGCGGAGAAATCGAGCACCAGGTCCTGAAAAGCATGAAGATAAGCCAGTTCATCGCTGCGATGTCCTAAATCAAACATGCGCACCAGTTCTTCGGTCAATTCAAACACCGAAAGCCTGCGTAGCCAATGAAAGTTGAGCAGGAAGGATTCAGGTAATAACCCCGGTAAACTATTGCGTGCGGCATTCAAAAACACAGCGTCCAGTGATTTACCCTTCGAGGCTTCAAATGCCAGTTCGCCACGGGCTACCGCATCCTCCGGATTATCGAGGTACTTCAGTGCACTGATGATCAGATTCACAGAGGAGGCATAGTCCAACCGCAATGATTCATTGGAGACAACGTCATACCGATACTCTTTTTTTGCTAACGGTGACGTTTTGTACTGCATGAGAAAAGAGGCCACACGCTGACCTTCTTCGTTTTTTCTCACCAGAACAGCTATATCTTTCAGCGCTACACCTTTGTCCTGCAACTGCTCGATGAAAAAAGGCAACCGTTTCAATGCTTTCTCTTCCCAGTCCTCTTCTTCATCCTTGCGCTCCAGAAACTCCACGGCTACATATCCTTTGTCTTTATATTTTACCGAGTGCTGCATCACATCATCAAATACCTGCTGTGGTGCTTCATGAGCGGTGAGAAGCGCAACGGCTGCCGCTGATTCCTTAAACAATGTATTATTGAATTGCACAATCACATCGGCACTCCGATAATTGGTATTGAGTGGAATGACGTGCGTTTGTTCACCAATGGTATCCTGCACTTTGGATTGAAGCAGTTGCAGATCGCCTCCACGCCAGCGATAGATGGATTGCTTCACATCGCCCACAATGAAATTAGGTCTTCCCTGATCAAGTGAATCTTTCAACAAGGGCAGAAAGTTTTTCCATTGAAAACCCGAAGTGTCCTGAAACTCATCGATGAGATAGTTGCGATAGAACGAGCCTACTTTTTCATAGATAAAGGGAGTATCACTTTCGTTGATGATACCATTAAGAAACTGTGGCGCATCCGAGAGCAGCATCAGGTTATTTTTTTCCTGATAGGCTTTCAGCTTGCGGGTAATGTGTGCCAGCAGTCCAAAGGCATAAAAGTTACGGAGGATCTCTCTGGCCGATTGCACATCCAGTTGATTGGCTCTCTCAAACTCCACCATCTGGTTGAGATGCGGCTTCAGTTGATTTTCAACCAATATCAAAAAACGGTTGGTATTCGGTGTCTTTTTCTTCGCCCATTTCTCGGTATTTACCAACGACTCTTCCAGTGTTTTGGTCATGTCCACTGATTGACCTGCGGCATTATTTCTGAAATACTTGAAAGCGGTACCCCTGTCTTTGTTATTGAAATCATCGACAGTGATATTGTTATCAGCAAGTATCTTCAAGGCCGCCTGACCTTGAATTTTCATCTGCTGCTCAAAATGACTCACGATCTTCTGCATGCTTTGCAGAAAGGCATTCATGCGATCGTCATCATGAAACTGGAGAATCTCTTTCTCTATGGTTTTGAATTCTTCGCTGAATATTTGTCGGGCAAAAGTTTTCAGCTCATTCACCACATTCCAGTTGTCGCCATCGCGCAGGCGTTCGCGCGAAAACTCCACCACCCAGCGGGTAAGGCGTTCATCTTCACCCAGGTCATCCATCAGCTCGTGAATCACTTCGCCCAACACCAGGTCATTATCCACTTCCAGGCGAAAGTTGCCCAGCAAACCGGCTTCACGTGTAAACGACCTGATTACCTTCTGAAAGAACGAATCTATCGTGCTGATGGAAAAAAGAGAATAGTGATGCAACAACGATGAGAGCACATCCGCACTTTTACTCTGCAGCCGCTTCGCATCAAAATCCAGTTCACTCCGTATCTCTTCCGTCAGGTTATTGGTCACGCCACGAGAAAATTCGTCCAGGTAGAGAATGACGCGGTCTTTCATTTCCTGGGCCGCTTTGTTGGCGAACGTCACGGCCAGTATGTACTTGAAGTAATCCGGCTGCCATTGCAGCGCCAGCTTGATATATTCCTTGGCTAAAGTGCGGGTTTTACCTGAACCTGCAGAAGAGCGGTAAATGGAAAAAGTTTTTGTCAACTACTTGAAATTTTAAAATCAACAATTCAATGGTTTTTGTTTTCACCTGACGAAAGTACAGGATGCTCACTTCATCATTTTGTCTAATCAAAAGGATACGATCACTGAACGCTTTCTTTCTGTTCTTCTGTGGTTACCAAAGGTACTAATTCCGACATTATTTAAAGACGGAGCCATTGTTTAAAAAACGAACAAATGTCAGCAGAATAAATTAACTTGTTGCCTGATCGAGTCTATGCTGCGCAAACTGTATTTCCTTACTCCCAAGATTGCCTATTCTTTTCCGGTTCAGCTCTTACTCAATAACTTCCGGAGAAACCAGGTGCTCCTTCTTTGCTGGATCATTCTCTTTGCCATGATCACGGGAAACTTTGGTAAATACCTGGGCATACCTTATCTGTTCCTCGATCCGGAATACCTGAACAAGGTCAACTTCACCAGCTTCTTTATCATGGGTGCGGTAATCGCCGGCTTCACTACTGCTTTTCATATCACCAGTTATATCAATGATGGCCACCGCTTTTCGTTTGTAGGTACGCTCTCCAAGCCATTCACCAAATTCTCGATCAATAACAGTACGCTGCCGTTCATTTTTCTCGTCACTTTTCTGTATGAAATCATCCGCTTTCAGCTCGACAATGAATACCTCACTACCGGCACATTGATCTGGAACGTAGGTGGGTTGCTGATTGGCTATGCCTTTATGACTGCGCTCTTCGGCATTTACTTCTGGCTCACCAACAAAGACATTTTCAAATACATGGTTTGCCGGATTGATGAGAAGATCAAATCGAATGTGAAAGTAACACGTGCCAGTGCCATGAAAAAGCTGGACATCGCCCGTAAAAAGCAAGTGCGCGTGGATTACTATATCGATCACACCCTGCAGGTGAAGAAAGTAGAGAACAACCGCTTCTACGATCGTGCGACCATACTTCAGGTATTTGATCAGAACCACTTCAACCTCGTCGTGATTGAATTATTCATTCTTGCACTGGTGTTAGTATTGGGTATCTTCAAAGACTATCCACAGTTTCAATTACCGGCAGCGTGCAGCTTCGTTATATTCCTCACCATTTTTGTGATGCTTTCGGGAGCATTCAAATATTGGTTTGGCAACTGGTCTGCCACTGCAGGGTTAATTATCTTTCTTTTGCTCAATCACCTGGTGGGTGAAGATTTTTTCACCAAACGCTACGAAGCATTCGGACTTAACTATACTACTGCAGCAGCGCCTTATTCCGTAGATGCGTTGCGCCAGTTGAATGACAGCACGCACATGGAGCAGGATCGTCAGGCAGTATTGCCGATGCTTGAAAACTGGCGTGCCAAGTTTCCGAAAGACCAAAAGCCGAAGATGATTTTTCTCTGTGTAAGTGGCGGTGGAAAGCGCGCTTCTCTGTGGACACTCACGGCACTGCAAACGATGGACAGTGTATCGCAGGGACAACTGATGAAGAAAAGTATTCTCATCACCGGTGCATCGGGTGGATTGATTGGCGCCAGCTATTTTCGTGAATTGAAATTACGGGAACTGGACGGGCAGCCGACACATCCTTACTCCATCGCACACCGCCAGAAAATCTCCACCGATAATCTCAACCCACTTATCTTTAGTTTACTGGCGAATGATCTGTTTGTTGGCTTCACGCGATTTGAATACGCTGGATTAACCTATGAACGGGATCGTGCCTATACATTCGAACAACAACTGAACGAGATCACTGAAGGGTTGATGAACAAACCTATTGCTGCGTACCAGCAACCCGAGCTGGAAGCAAAGGTGCCTATGATCATACTTACGCCCACCGTGGTAAACGATGGACGTAAACTCTATATCGCATCGCGGCCCGTCTCTTTTATGAATTACGAGCTGGAGAACTTCAATGATTATAAATCGGCCAAATACAGCGGAGTCGATTTTCATCATTTATTTGAACACCATGGTGCTGACAGCTTGCGATTTCTATCGGCACTTCGTATGAGTGCTACGTTTCCTTACATCACCCCTAATACCACATTACCATCCGATCCTCCGGTACAGATTATGGAT
>JAHEZH010000030.1:40503-46079 GCA_023251155.1 Flammeovirgaceae bacterium
ATGGATGCCGGTATATCCGATAATTTTGGTTTGTCGGATGCCGTCCGTTTTCTGTATTGCTATAAGGAATGGATCGCTGAGAACACCTCCGGGGTCGTGTTTATCTCCATCCGTGATTCACCTAAGTTAGGCACCATCAATCCGAAGAAGGGACAAACCATCGTTGATAATATCACACAGCCCATCAGCAGTGTGTACAACAACTTTGAAAACTTCCAGGACATCAACAGCGATATGCTCATTGGTCATGCCAAAACCTGGTTCAACAATTCCATCGATCGGGTGGACATCGAATACCAGGCCGAAAGCTATACACCCATCCTGCAAAAGATGGACAGTATACGACAGAACAATGCACGCGCTTCACTGAGCTGGCGATTGACTACACGTGAAAAGCAAAGTATTGAATCGGCCATTAACTCACCTGTTAATCAGCAGGAAATACGGAAGCTGAAGAAGCTGATTGAATAATTGAATATGGGCTGATTTGATGATTTGAAAATTCAAATCAGTACTATGAATTTCTTTTGATGTGATTACGGGTGAACACATCGAAAGGCATACAGTAAAAGCAGAACAGGGATCATGCTGAGAGCAGGGCAAAAAAAAATGGGTAGTCCATTTCGGACTACCCATCTTCCCATTTTCGAATGGATTATTTCAATCTCTTCTCCAGTTCATCCACTTTAGCCTGTGCATTGGCATAGCCGAGTGATACCGATTTCTTGTAAAGTTCCAATGCTTCACGAAGTGTTTCTTTCTTCTTACGAGGAGCAAGTTTGGTGCGGTTAGCAGCTTCTTCTACGGCTTTACCGCGCTCGAAATATGATTCAGCTTCTGACATTTTGCTTTGGATCATCAGTTCCTGAATACGGGCTTCGATCAATGCCAACTCTTGCTGCTTCGCTACGATCTGACCTTCTTTATCTGTCAGTTCCGCTTCCTGAAGACCAACCGTAGTGATCAGGTTTTGGTTTTCGTTTTTCAGCTGATCAACGTTAGCCTGCAGTTGAGCGATCTCCGCGTTACGTGATTCCAGATCTGCCTTCAGTTTTTTGATGGTCGCTGAATAGGCATTCGAAGTACTCTTTGATTTCTTAAGTGATTTTTCAAGATCATCAATTTTGCTCTGTGTGTCTTTCACATAGTTATTGATGTCTTTCATGCGTGACGTGTAATCGTCATAGGTAGTACCCTCTACCATGTTCACGCGCAAAAGCTGGCGGTTGGCATCGATTGAATCCATCAATACGCCTACTTGACCAAGTGTTTCTACAAACTGCTGGCTTTCCTGCAATTCCATTTTCAATGAATCGTTTTCCGACTTCAGTTTGTCTTTTTCTGCGCCATTGCAGCTTATCAATAAAGCACCTGCCGCCAGGGCATAAAGCACATTCTTCATATAATTTTGGATTGGTTTTGTTTTCAACAAAAATAAGCGGTTTAACTCTTCACTCGTGTAAAACAAAATATTTTTTCATCCATTCATCGAATTATTCAGCATTGCAGTAGATTTGCGCCTGTTTTGCAAGTAACAGTATTTTAAATGCCCGTTTCACACCCCACGCAACCCTGTTTCGCGTACCTGGGCATCCCTCGTAAGATTTCCATTTGTCTAAAGTCAGCCATTTCTCTGCATAGCAGCGTATCTCGCTCCTTCGGATCAACAGATACCAACTTACCCCTAAAAGAAGTTATATATACCTCTCCGCTCACCTTCCCGGTTAGCGGGATACTTCACGAAAATGTAGTTGATTTGAACCATTATGGATACTAAGAATGGCAACCGGCTTTCAGCTGCCGGAGTTTTAATCTCTCTGGGTATCATCTATGGAGATATCGGTACTTCTCCGCTTTATACCTTCCGTGCCATTGTAGGCACCAGCCCGATTTCGGAGCAACTGGTACTGGGTGGCTTATCGTGTATTATCTGGACACTGACGCTGATCACGACCATTAAATACGTTTACCTCGCTCTCAATGCCGACAACAAGGGTGAAGGTGGAATATTCGCCTTGTACGCATTGGTAAGAAAATTCAAAGCCAAATGGGTTATTTTCCCTGCCATTATTGGCTGTGCCACACTCATCTCTGACGGCTTTATTACTCCGGCATTCAGTATCTCAGCAGCAATAGAAGGTCTTACCATCGATTATCCTTCTATACCCACGGTTCCCATTGTCATCGGTATCCTCATTTTGATTTTCGTTTTCCAGCAATTCGGCACTTCCGTTGTAGGCAAAACGTTTGGGCCGATCATGACCATCTGGTTTGGATTCATTGCGGTATTCGGGGTGATTCATTTATCACAAAACTTCACTGTACTCAAGGCATTCAATCCCATCTATGCGTGGGATCTTCTTGTGAACTACCGAAGCGAAGTTGGCGTAGGGGGATTCTGGTTACTTGGCGCAGTGTTTCTCTGTACTACGGGGGCGGAAGCAATGTACTCGGACCTGGGCCATTGCGGAAAAAGTAACATCCGGGTGGGATGGGGTTTTGTGAAAGTGTGTTTGCTACTCAACTATACCGGGCAGGCCGCGTGGCTGATGGCCCGTGAAGGCACTTACCTGAATGGACTAAGTCCTTTCTATTCGCTGATACCCGATGAGATGCTGATCTTCGCCATCATCATCGCTACTCTGGCTGCTATCATTGCGAGCCAGGCATTAATCTCAGGCACATTCACATTGGTGAATGAGGCCATGAAACTGAAACTGTGGCCCAGTACGCGTGTACGCTATCCCAGCCAGATGAAAGGACAGATTTACATCCCTGCCATTAACTGGATACTATTATCAGGCGCCATACTGGTGGTTCTCATCTTCCAGGAATCGCACCGGATGGAAGGAGCTTATGGTCTGGCCATCACTTTCGATATGCTGATGACGACCACGCTGCTGGTTTACTATTTCACTACCGCAAAAAAATCGACCTTCCGCTCAGCGATACTGGCGCTCATCTTCTTCTCACTCGAAGGTGTATTCCTTATATCGAACCTGAGCAAATTCAACCACGGTGGATGGTTCAGCTTTGCCATTGCTTTTATTCTGTTCCTCACCATGTTTGTATTGCTCAAGGCACGCATACTACGCGACAGGCACACGGAGTTTGTCGATCTGAAACATTATGTGCCATTGATACAGGATCTTCAGTCGGACGATACGATTCCTAAAGAAGCCACCAACCTGGTCTACATGGCAGTAGCCGATAGTAAGCGATACATCGACTCCAACATCATCTATTCCATTTTCAAAAAGCGGCCCAAGCGCGCGGATGTATATTGGTTCCTTCACGTAGACACGGTGGATAGTCCATACACGTCCAAGTATTCGGTGGATACGATCATTCCCAAGAAGTGCTTCTTTGTACGTATCAAGCTGGGCTTCAAGGCCGATCATCGTGTGAACCTGCTCTTCAATAAGATTCTTCACGACATGGCGGAGAGTGCCGAGATTGATCTGGTCAGTCATTACGATTCACTGCGCAAGCACAGCATGCCTGCCGATTTCAAATTTATTATACTTCACTCGCTGGCATCGGTAGATAGTGAGATCTCCAACTTCGATAACCTGATCATTCAGGGGTATCGTTTCATCAAATCGCACAGCCTGGCTACCGAAGAAATGTATGGCCTTGAGCTGGCCAACGTCGAAGCTGAAAATGTACCGATTATGGTGGGACCTCCTGCCAAAGTGCGCATCAAACGGGAGAAGGAAGACGCCGAGCGCCAGAAAGAGCTGCGCTATCACGGACACATCGAATGACCGCATGCGGACAATACCGTTCGGTTTCAAATCTGATTTTCACGTGTAATCCATGAATAAATAAAGATTTCAGGGGTTTTATAAATGGCATTGATTTAGGGGAAAGTAAGCAAGCCGTTCAGTCATTATTTTATTTGAACGTGTATTCGGCACCCAAACTCAACGTACATTCATCATGATCAGAAATTATATCGTCATCGCCCTGCGCAACATCCGGCGTAGCAAAGTGTATTCACTCATTAACATTGCAGGGCTCTCATTGGGTATTGCATGCTGTCTTCTGCTGGCGCTTTACATACAAGATGAGATGAGCTATGATCAGCATCATCAGCGCCTGGATGATCTGTACCGGCTTACCACCCGGTTTGAATCGGCCATTGGTCTTGGCGAGCAGGGATCAGTATCACCTCCAATTGCCATGACCATGAAAGAAGAGATACCGGAGATCGAAGCCGCTACACGCTTACTTAATCCTCCCGGTGTAGCACAAAATCTTATTCGCTATGGCGATAACAGCTTTTATGAAAAAGAAGGCCTCATTGCAGACTCTACCTTGTTTGACGTATTCACGTATGAGTTCGTAGAGGGAACTCCCAAGAAAGCACTGGTACATGCCAATACCGTAGTAATCACGGATAAGCTGGCAAATAAATTATTCGGCAACGAACCCGCTTTAGATAAAATCATTTCCATCAGCCAGGGTGGCGATGCCATCAACTTCAAGATTACGGGAGTAGTGAAGGATAATATCAAAACACACATGCACGGCAACTTCTTCACCTCCATGTCCAGCGATGGATGGGCTGCTTATCTTCGCTCTGACAATGCAGCAAACGAATGGGCCGGGCAGAACTTCGTTCCTTCGTATGTAAAACTTTCCCCTCATCACGACATCAAAGAAGTAGAGCGCAAGATCAACCAGGTATTGATTAAGTACGGCTCTGAAGACATGAAGGCATTGGGTATGAATAAGACGCTGGGTATCGAACCGGTGAAAGACATCTATCTTAAATCGGATGTAGGTCAGAAAAGCCCACGCATCATCTACATTTATGTGATTGCATCTATTGCGGTATTTATTCTATTGATTGCCTGTATCAACTTCATGAACCTGTCAACAGCAAGAGCTACCAAGCGCGCCAATGAAATTGGGGTGCGTAAAGTAATGGGTGCATTCCGCAGTTCATTAATCGGGCAGATACTGGGTGAAGCCATGGTTATTGTCTTGTTCTCCATCGTGCTCAGCATTGTTGTCATGCAGCTGGCGCTTCCTTTCTTTAATAACCTGACCGGAAAAACCATTTCGTTCAGTTCGGAGAACATGGGTTACTTTAGTTTCGCGTTAGCTGCCATTACGATCATTACCGGCCTGGTGGCAGGGAGTTATCCTGCTTTCTATTTATCCTCTTTTCAACCCGCTCAGGTGTTGAAAGGCAAAGCGACCATGAGCAATGCCTCCGGATGGCTGAGAAGGTCATTGGTTGTTTTTCAATTTATGATTGCCATCACACTCGTATGTGGGATGATCGTGATCTCGCAACAACTTCACTTTATGCAGGAAGAGGATCTTGGCTTCGACGCAAAAGCCAAAATCATTTTACCACTCCGCACAGGCACTTCGCAAAAAAACTACAGCACACTGAAGAATGAACTGGCAAAGAATACGGCTGTAAAACAGGTATCGGGCACCAACTACATCCCCGGCTCTCCCATTTTCAGTGACATGTCATTTTACAAAGATGGTGGCAATATGGATATGGCTGTGAATATCAAACGCAATACCATTGACTACGGATACATGGAGTTATT
>JAHEZH010000031.1 GCA_023251155.1 Flammeovirgaceae bacterium
TTATCAAAGCCAAGATTCTTATCGAGAACATGATTCATCTGAAAATACACGATGAGCGTTCCTGCTATCAACGCAATGGAAAGACTAAATTGAAAAACCACGAGTACTCGTCTCAGATTAATCCCGCTCCTTCCCGACTTCGACATTCCTTTTAGAACTTTCACGGGATTAAAAGAGGAGAGTACAAACGAAGGATAAGAACCAGCCGCCAATCCAATAAGGACCATCATACCTAAAATGATCACACTAGTTTGTGTGTTGATAAATTTCTGAATGAAAAAGACCTTGCCGGTAAAGTTACCCATGGCTGGCAACGCTGCATAGACAATAATGAGGGCGGCCATCATGGAGATCACCACAATGATGAATGACTCACTCAAAAACTGGTAAATCAGACTTCCGCGATTGGCACCAATCGATTTACGAATGCCTACTTCCTTGCTACGCTCCATGGACCGGGCCGTGGATAAATTCATGAAATTGATGATCGCAATAACTAATATGAACACACCAATGATGGAGAACAGGTAGATATTCGGAAGGCTGCCGGTTTCTCCCGGTTGCCGCTGAGAATACGCTCTCAGGTAAACGTCTTTGAGTGGTTCAATAACAATCTTGTATTTGGAATTGGGATCTCCCGCCATCTGCTTGTTGATAAAGGAAGGAATTTTTGCTTCAAACTTTGCCCTGTCGAACTGATCGTTCACTAAAAAGTAAGTGTAGAAATCAACATAACCCCAGGCGGTAAATATATCCGGTCTTGACTTTCTGAACGTGCTCATGGAAACCAGCGCATTGAAACGAAAGTGTGAGTTGGAAGGAACATCTTCCATCACTCCGGTTACGAGGTACTCACCGCCATTTGCTCTCCCGGCAGCTCCATCGCTCTTCAATGACTTACCCAACGGATCTTCGTCACCAAAATATTTATGCGCAGTACTTTCGGTGAGTACTACACTGAATGGTGCAGCTAGTGCCGTCTTGGGATTACCTTTCAACAACTTCCAGCTGAACACATCAAAAACAGTGGAGTCAGTTAAGAACACATCTTCCTCCTGGTACTTCTTCTCTCCATTGGCAAACAGAAAGTCTGCTCTTCCTGAAAACTGGCAGATCTTTTCTATCTCCGGAAAATTATCTGCCAATGCCTGACCAATCGGGGCATTACCCCAAACCCAAAAGTCTTCTATGGATTGATCTTTATTGCCATGAACTACGCGATAGATACGGTCTCCTTTTTCATGATAGTTATCAAACGATAGCTCGTCCTGCACAAACATGAATATTAACAGGCAGCAGGCGATGCCCAATGCCAGACCGAATATATTGATGGCCGAGTAAGCCTTCTTATTCATCAGGTTTCTCCAGGCGGTCTTCAGGTAGTTGCGATACATGATCAATGGATTTAAGGTGTACGTGTTTTTTAAATTCTTTATCAGTGAAGGCCGTAACAGCCTGATCATTTCCCAGGTGTATTTTAATCGCGCTTTGCGCAGCGATACTTCTTCCAGGTGAATGAAGAAGAGTTCTTCCATGTCGCCTTCGATTTCTTCCACATATTCTTTCTTGAGAAAGAAACGCAACAGTTTCACGGGCCATTCCGGTGGACTCAATTCCGTGAACTTACTCATATCGCCTTCAGGGTAGTGGAAAGTTGAGGCATCGCGTTCCACAAACCCGCACGGATTTCCTTCATTTCGTTCAACACTTTGTGCGCATACGACGTAGTGGTATAAATGCGTTTACGCTTTCCTCCTCTTTTCAATGTGGCTTCGCCAAACTCAGAAGTAAGAAATCCTTTTTCTTCCATGCGCTTCAGTGCGGATTGTATTGAGCCCACACTCAGCTTTTCATTTAATCTGCTTTCGAGTTCACGTTTGATTTCCACTCCATAAGCTTCTTCCTGCAAAGCAGCTACCGTTAACAATACGAGTTCCTCAAATTCGCCCAGCTTGGTTATCTTCATAATTCCATCATATTATTCGCCATTGCAGTAAATATATACGGAATTATATTATTCGTGATTGCAGTTTTTATCGTTTATTTGAAATAATTATCTCAACTACCTGTTATTCAATACATTAATTTTAATCTGATAATCAAACAGGATCCAGAAAAGGAGTGATTGCGCACCCGTAGAAAGATTATAAAATGTCAAAAACACATTTATTTTCTGCTCATCACAGTCTGATATCATTTCATGGAAAATAGCCTTACTTTAGAAGCCGATTTTTAACAATCTATCTATGACTCTATTTTCTTTCACGCTTCAATGGAGAAGTGCCTTTTTACTTCTGGCCTGTGCGTTGATTTATTTTTCGTGTAGCGAAACCCGAAGCGGAAAACCCAAAGTGCTCGTGTTTTCTAAAACTTCCGGATTCAAACATGCATCGATTCCAAACGGAATCGCGGCCATTCAAAAGCTGGGCATCGAAAATGATTTTGAAGTGGACTCAACCAAAAATGCAGCATACTTTAATGAAGATTCATTGAAACAATATGCAGCCGTCATTTTCCTCAACACGACAGGTGATGTACTCAATGCAAGAGAAGAAGCGGCCTTTGAACGATTCATACAGGCAGGTGGTGGTTTTGTGGGTGTACATGCTGCTACCGATACCGAATACGACTGGAAATGGTATGGCCGCCTGGTTGGTGCTTACTTCAACGGGCATCCCAAAACACAGGAAGCGAAATTCATCATCAAAGACAGGGACTTTGCCGCTACCAGCTTCTTCAAAGACACCGCATGGGTACGTACCGATGAGCTTTACAATTTCAGAGACATCAATCCGGATGCACATGTGTTAATGACCATCGATGAAACTTCGTATGAGGGCGGAACCAACGGAGCCTTTCATCCCATGAGCTGGTATCATGAATATGACGGTGGAAGAGCTTTCTACACCGAGTTGGGGCATACGGAAGAATCGTATACCGAAGAGAATTACTTAAAACACTTATCCGGTGGTATTCAATACGCGATCGGAAAAAATAACGTGCTGAACTATACAAAAGCAAAAACGCAATTCCCTCCCGATGATGACCGCTTTGTGAAAACACAACTCGCGCTTGGTGAATTTTACGAACCCACCGAGATGACGATACTTCCTAACCTGGACATCCTCGTGATTCAAAGACGCGGTGAGGTTTTGCTCTATAAAAATGATACTAAAAAAGTAAAGCAGGTGGGGTTCATTCCGGTGTATCACAAAACCTCCATACCGGGTGTGAATGCAGAAGAAGGTATGCTTGGCCTGGCCAAAGACCCTAACTATGCGAAGAACAACTGGATCTATATTTACTACAGCCCTGCAGGAAGTGAATCCGTCAATCGTCTGTCGCGCTTTACGTTTAACAATGATACGTTGATCAACACAACGGAAAAAGTAATCCTCAATGTCAACTCACAGCGTGAAATCTGTTGCCATACAGGCGGATCGATTGCCTTTGGCCCGGATGGATTATTGTATTTCTCTGCCGGAGACAACTCCACTCCTTTCGATGAGAAAGGACAGAAGTACGTCAACAGTGGCTTTGGTCCATTGAACGATACACCCGGTCATGAGCAATACGATGCACGCAGATCGGCGAGCAATACCAACGACCTGCGCGGGAAGATCAACCGTATCCGCGTGAAAGACGATGCTACTTATGAAATACCGGAGGGTAACTTATTTCCGAAAGGAACAGCAAACACACGTCCTGAAATTTATGTGATGGGAAATCGTAATCCGTATCGTATTTCAGTAGATCAAAAAAACAGTAATCTCTATTGGGGAGAAGTAGGGCCGGATGCAGCGAACGACAGTCTTGACACACGCGGCCCTCGTGGTTATGATGAGTTGAACCAGGCGCGCAAAGCAGGTTACTTCGGATGGCCTTTGTTTGTCGGAAACAATTATCCCTATCGTCAATACGACTATGTCACCGGAAAGAGCGGTGCATTTTTCGATGCGAAAAAGCCAATCAACAATTCAAAGAACAATACCGGTCTGACGGAGTTACCTCCGTTGTCTCCGGCATTTATCTGGTATCCGTATGGTCCCTCGCCTGATTTTCCTCAGGTAGGAACAGGTGGGCGAAATGCCATGGCCGGCCCCGTGTATTACACCGATATGTTCCCTAAAGAAACACGTTTACCGGATTACTATAACGGCAAACTGATCATCTACGACTGGATCCGTGGATGGATGAAAGCGGTCACCATGCTACCCAATGGTGACTTTGATAAGATGGAACCCTTTGCAAGCAATGTAAAAGTGAATTCATTGATTGATATGGAAGTGGGCCCCGATGGAAAACTTTACCTGCTGGAATACGGTAGCGGATGGTTTTCCAAAAATCCGGATGCCGGCATTGCACGGATCGATTATATTTCGGGCAACCGGGCACCAAAGATTGCTGGCATTGAAGTAAATAAAACGACAGGCTCATTACCATTTACCGTAAAAGCTAAAATCAATGTCGTTGATCCTGAGAAAGGCAGAATGAAATTCAAATGGGATTTCGGCAACGGCACAACAAAAGAAACCGATCTTCCGGAAATAGAATATACCTATACTTCTTCAGGTGATTATTTCATCTCGGTGGAAGCCACCGATCATGAAGGAGCATCGGCCAAAAGTAATGCACTGAATGTGTATGCCGGTAATGAACAACCGCAGGTGAACATCCAACTCACAGGTGGTAATCGGTCTTTTTATTTCCCCAACAAGCCCGTGCGCTATGAAGTAAAAGTAACGGATGCGGGTGATACCGCTCCCATTGATCCTAATAACTTCTTTGTATCCTATGAATACCTGGAAGGCTTTGATAAAGCATCCTCCGCAATGGGCCATCAGCAGGGACAGGCAGCCATCAGCGGCAAAAACCTAATGCTGTCGATGGATTGCAAGGCCTGCCATAAGGAAGCTGACAAGTCCATCGGGCCATCTTATTTACAGGTGGCGCAGAAGTACAGTAAAGACCCGAATGCCATGAGTCAGCTGACTGAAAAGATAATCAAAGGCGGCAGTGGCGTATGGGGTGAAGTAGCCATGCCTGCACATACCGGCCTGTCCAAAGAGGATGCACATCAGATTGTCACCTGGATACTTTCCCTGGGTGATCAGGTGGTTAAAAAATCGTTGCCGGCTACAGGAACCATTACTCCTGTAGTGCAGAAGCCAAACTCCGTACTTGTTTTATCGGCAAGCTATACGGACAAGGGAGGTAACAACACCAAGCCACTTACCGGTGGTAACAGCCTTGCTTTACGCAACAGCACACTGATGTTTACAGGAAAAGAAAAAGCACAGGGATTTACTTCGTTTGCTTATAACGGAGCGAATATACTGATCCTTCCTTCGGGCGAAGGCTGGTTTGAAATCACGGATATCGATCTGACCGATATAAAATCGGTGAATGTAATGTGCGGATGGCAGGAGACACCACAGTATGGCTTTGCTTTTGAAGTACACCTCGATGCACAGGATGGTAAGGTAATAGGACAAGGCACCATGCCTGCACCTAAAGCAGGGCAAAAAAATGGAGTTGTTCCCGTAAGCCTCACTCCTCCTGCCGATCAGAATCTACATACACTCTATTTCTTCTATAAACCGGTAAATCCGAAAGGAGCTGCGCAAGCGGGTATCAGTGCGTTGCAATTCAACGCGAAGTAATACCGAATAAGCAACGGCGAAAGAGCCAATCCTCTCAATGAGGGTTGGCTTTTTTCTTTTTATAAAGGTATTGCAAGGCATTACCTGCGGCCCCCGCCCCTCACCCGGTCCCTGTACTCCTCGTCCGTTGCAAATCTTCTGCCTGATCCTCTTTATATCTGCACCTGCCGCAGATGATACCAGGCGGCTTTTACCCGCACACCTCATTTTAAAAATTAGAATTCAATTAGAGACAATTCCAGTGATAAAGTCACTCCGAAAGCCCTCCATTACTTCGTCCCTTAATACGTTCGCTAGTCACCAAAAAAGTGCCATTTATCAACTATTCACACGATTGCAGAACGATCCAGGGCATCACTCCGTTGTAAGGACAACAGCCCTGAATGGTTTAGGGGCAGGAAAAAAAATTCAAACACATTTAAATAGTTTAGGTTATGAAAAAAGTAATGGCTCTCGTGATTATGCTTGGCGCATCAGTAGTAATGTTTGCTCAGGGATACCAGAAAAATGTAAAGCTGAAACAGGAAGAAGTACCCGTAGCGGTAGTTCAGGCATTTCAAAATGACTTCTCTTCCATTTCAGGTGAACTGACCAAAGGTTCGTGGTCGGTAAATGCCGAAGAGAAAAATGGTGTATTGAAACCCATCACGTATGCTTACAAAGCAAAGCGAGGTGACGCTAAGTTTGAAGCACGCTATACTCCGGATGGTACCCTGGACAGTGCCAAGGGAAGTGATAAAGACAAATCTTCTTCCGGTGAGAAAAAATAAGTCAGGTTTAGTTTTAAGTAAAAAAGAGCAGGTGATGAGCCTGCTCTTTTTTTTGTTCATTCAAACCGAAGAGCAGTTACTTCAGTGTGTACGCGGTCACGGTGTTCGAGAAGAAAGTAGGGATATAAAGCGTTTTCGACTTTGCATCAAACTCAATGTCGGCTGCGCTTATCTTCTGATCTTTGGTATCCAGTAATTTCGTTGATTCACCTTTGGCTGAAACATGGTACACTTCACCGTTCCAGTTTGATACCAGGAAGCTTCCGTCACCTACAGGTACCACGCCATCCGCACCTTCGGAAGTGGTAGCGAATTTCACCAGCTTCTTGTCTGCACTCAGCTTGTAATTAGTACCCGTACCAAAGTCAACGATATAGAGTTCATTGCTCAGTGCAAGTAATCCATTGATGCCTTTGAACTCACCGCTTTCAAAGTACAATTCTGCTTTGTTGTTTTTCAGTACATGAATCTTGCCTGTACCTGTATCTGACACATAAACGGTTCCTTTTTTATCGATCGTGATATCGTTCAGAAACTTGGCACCTTCTATTTCAATCTTACTGGTAATTTTACCGGTAGCAATAGCAATCACCACAACACGCGATATATCTGCCACGTACAGATTGGCACCGAATACCCCCAAACCCTTTGGGGCATCAAGACCGGTAACCCACTTCAGGTTTTCAATTTTGCCATTAAGCCCTACTTTGGATATAAAGCCTGCTCCGTCTTTTCCATCGGGCGCACCATCAATGTTGGCTACATACAATACTTTTTTACTCTGATCGTAAAGAACGGATTCGGGCACGCGCAGCAGTGTATCGGTTTTCCATTTCATTTCCAGCTTCTGGGCACGCACCACATTTACACTTAACAGGCAAAGCAAAGCCGCCGAAGCCATTTTTAATTTATTGATCATGTTTTTAATGTTTAATAATTACTGGTTTCTATTTACGTCTACAACTTCCTTTTATTAATTAACTCAATAATGGCTGATTATCAAATGACCCGCAGGAAGAATCAAAAGAATATCACCGGCCACTGCCAGTACCAACGTGTGTGTCCTTTCTTCCGAAAATCATAAAAATGAGGAATTGGATTATTGAGGTTTATTCGAATTCAGAAATTCATCCCATTCTCCCTGTTTCATTCCATGAATATCACGCAGAAAAAGTGCGTAAGATGGTTTATAAGGTTTGTATTTCAATGGCATGCCTGCTTCCTCAGGTGTAAAATCGCCCTTCCTGGCATTGCACCGCTTGCAGGCAGTGACCAGGTTGAGCCAGGAATGCCCGCCTCCACGCGAGCTGGGCATTACATGATCCAGCGTAAGATCCCTGCGTACACCGCAATACTGGCATTCAAAGTTATCGCGCTTGAAAATATTCTGGCGGGTAAGGTTGACGCCCTTATACGGAGCGTTAACATAACGATTCAACCGGATAACGGAAGGTAATGGAAAACTTCGTGTGATGGAATGCAGCCGGTGGCCATTGGCCGATCGGATCATCTCACTTTTATTGAGATAAACCAGAATGAAAGCCCGCTCGATGGAGCACACCATCAAAGGGCTAAAATCCTGATTAAGAACCAATACCCGGTTGTTCATAGAATGAAATATAAACCCAATCTTCGAGTTTTTCAAGAGAACAACCGGCAGCCGGAAACACTTACCGGCAACTAAAGGATGCGCCGGATGACAGAAAGTGCATGAGAATATATTTTTGTTTCATGATTCAGAATGCCTTCTTCCAGCAAATGATCGATGCGCACACGACCGGAAGAGTGGATGATCTTATCTTCATCGAGCAATAATCCGGCATGAACGATTTTACCTTCCTTGTCCTGAAAGAAGGCCACATCGCCCGGCTTTGTCTCGGCTAATGAATTTACTTTTTTGCCGGCTTGTGACTGGAGTCGAAGGGTACGGGGAAGAGAATATCCTCCTATTTTAAAAACCATCTGCATCAAAGCCGCAGCATCAATTCCGAAAGGGCTTTTGCCACCCCACTGGTGGGGGGAGTGCAGGTAGCGCAGTGCAATGGATTTAATATACTCAAAATCCCTGCGCTGGCTCATGGCTTTCGATTCGCCATTGAACGCAAATTGCTCTTCCATTTTAAAAAGCTCAGAAGCAGCAATCGGAACAATGCTGCCCATCACAATGGAAAGCGGATTCTTCTTATACAAAATCCATGAGGATACTTCAGTGGTGATTTTGAAATCAACCAGGTTGATCTGATCAAAATATTCTTTAGTGATGGTATGATGTTGACTGGAGTCAATCCACCCTTCGCATTGATCAAATACGATTCTTATCTGCAACCACTTCTTATCCTTCGATGGCTTGATCACCTCATAGTGATCTCCAAACAACAATTGAGTCACCTGCTCGGTCAGGTCGCTTGACTCCTTCCTTACAGGTACTACCGACAACCGGCACACACCGTAATCTATACTTTCCATTATCCGATTTTTATTCGACTCAACTCCCGTTTAATATCTTTCTCTTTAATGCTTTCGCGCTTGTCATGCGTTTTCTTTCCGCGTGCCAGAGCAATTTCCAGTTTCGCCAAACCACGCTCATTGATAAACAAACGGGTAGGTACTAATGTTAACCCTTTCTCTTTAATCTTGGGTTCCAATTTATTGATCTCCGATTTTTTCAACAAAAGCTTTCGTTCTCTTGCTGCCTCATGATTGTAATAGGTACCCTGGGTATATGGATTGATATTGATTCCCTTTGCAAAAATTTCTCCCTTCTCGCTCAGATAACAATAACCGTCCTGGAGATTTACTTTCCCCTCACGTATCGACTTGATCTCTGTCCCTCGCAAAGCAATTCCGGCTATGTATTTATCAATAAACTCATAGTGAAATGAGGCCTGCTTGTTGCGTACGTTAATATCATTCTTGAACCGGTCTTTATCTTTAGCCATATCCGCTTTCCCTCTACGTTGATAACTTAATTACTACGTTATATGAGCCACTTTTCCTGCTTTTGCCACGATTGCGGCTAACACTAATCTTGAAAAATAGTTCATCCTCACCAGACTAACTAATACTCATGTTCGCCAAAGGTGCAACGCCCATATCGGTAAATTGTCCTTTCAGGTATTTATAATGAGCAGCCATCGCAATCATGGCGGCATTGTCTGTACAATATTGAAAATCAGGAATAAACACATGCCAGTGGTGTTTCTGCGCCAACCCTCCCAGCTCTTTTCTCAACCCCGAATTGGCAGCTACCCCACCGGCAATGGCGATCTGCCGGATGCCCGTCTCGCGGCTGGCTTTGGTTAGTTTTTGCAGCAACATACGAATCAACGCCTTTTGAAAACTGGCGCAAATGTCATGGAGGTTTTTATCCACAAACTCCGCATCTTTTAACTTCTCATCACGCAGAAAATAAAGCAAAGACGTTTTGATTCCACTAAACGAAAAATTCAGCCCCGGCATATTGGTTTCAGAAAAAGAATAGGCCTCGGCATTGCCCAACTGCGCATACCGGTCAATAAGCGGACCACCGGGGTAAGGCAGTCCTAAAATCTTCGCGCCCTTGTCAAAAGCTTCACCCACCGCATCGTCCTGTGTTTCACCCAATACCTCCATGTGCAAGTGATCCTTCACCAGCACAATCTGTGTATGACCTCCGCTTACGGTAAGGCATAAAAACGGAAACGCAGGCCGTGGCTCATCGATAAAATGCGCAAGAATGTGCGCTTCCATGTGGTTCACTTCAATGAGCGGTTTATTCAATGCCAATGCCATTCCCTTGGCAAAAGATACCCCCACCAGCAATGCACCCATCAGCCCGGGGCCACGCGTGAAAGCAATGGCATCTAATTCGTCTTTGGATATACCTGAACTGACCATGGCATCGTTCACTACTTCAACAATATTTCGCTGATGAGCGCGTGATGCCAGTTCGGGCACAACACCCCCATATTTGTGGTGGATGGATTGCGAGGCAACGACATTATTAAGTACCTTTCCGTGTCTGATCACAGAAGCAGAAGTCTCATCGCAGGAAGATTCAATGGCAAGAATAACAGGACTCATCAGGTGAAGGAATGAAGTGGCAAGTTATTAAAAATAGAACGCTTCTCTGGCTACGAAAAATAGTTCTCTACGGATTATTTTCCTCCCTTGTTTTCGTCATTTTCTCTTACATCATCCTGCAGATTCCTGCTGTACAACAAAGTTTGATTAACCGGTACCTGGGCAAGTTCTCGAAAGTGAGCGGTTTCGAGGTAACAGCAAAGTCATTTTACCTTCAATGGTACGATCAGCTATCCATCAAAGGACTTACCGCCCTTGATCCGGAAAAAAACACCCTGCTCAGTGCCGATGAGCTTAAAATCAATTTTGCTTTTCTCGATCTCATACAGAAACAGCACATTAACATTGATGGCATTGAACTGAATCGTGCCACCATCAATCTGGCCAAGATCACCGACTCGGATTCCACGCGTGATTTTAACGTGACGGTATTGATCGATCGTATTAACCGGATGACCTCCACCGGAAAAAAGGGGCCGTCCTCGGCCAAGGTAAATATTGGTGAAATTGTTCTTTTCAACTCCCGTTTCATTTACAACGATTCGGACAGAGATACGATTACACCTGGCTTTGACTACTATCATTTTAAACTCGCACTCCCGGAAGTAAATGCACAAAATTTTAAAGTGATTGGCGATACCATTCAGTTTAACATGCACTACCTGCAGGCTACTGATGAGCGAACCCAATTCAATGTAAAGCAACTCTCCACATTCTTCCGCATATCGCAGGGCGGAATGGAGTTCACTGATCTGACCTTAAAAGCAGGCGACAGTTTCATAACCGACAGCATTACGTTCAGATACAAGAGCATGCTTGATCTGAATGATTTCAATAACAAGGTGAACATCGATGTGAAATTTAAGAACACGGTGATTACCCCTGCCGATCTGGCTTTATTTATGCCGCAGGCACATGTGCTGCCAGCCCCTCTTCACCTGGATGGAACCATTCGGGGGAAGATAAGCCGGTTCAGCTATCGCAATATGCAGGTAAGCATGGGCAACACTTCCATGCAGGGAAGTCTGGATATGGATGGACTGCCTTCGATCAACGAAACATTCATTGACCTCAAGTTAAAGAAAGCCGATGTCGATATACACGATATGGCCTTTGCTTTCCCGGACAATGTGTTCTCGCAGGTGAAGCCCTTAGGCACATTCCACCTGCAGGGAAACTTTACGGGATTCACGAACGACTTTGTTGCTAACGGAAAATTTGATGGCCGATTTGGTCGTATCATTTCCGATATCAACTTAAAACTTCATGATGAGAACGTTGAAAAATCCATCTATGAAGGTAATCTGGAACTCGTCAACTTCAAACTGGGAGAGTTCATCAAGGACACCACTAACTTTCAGCGGGTTTCCATGAAAGGACGAATCAATGGAAAAGGACTGAATGCAAAAACAGCCGACTTCAAACTGAACGGAGCCATTTATTCCATCGGGCTTCGCGGGTATAATTATGTAAACATCAAAACCGATGCACGTTTTGCTTCTTCTCTTTTCAATGGACGATTATCCATTGATGACCCTAATCTTCAATTTAATGTAAACGGATCGATCAATTTCCGTAAAGGGATTGAAGAGATGAATTTTCAGGCGGAAGTAGATACCGCCCGCCTGGACAAACTTGGTTTTCTATCTGATCCATTATTTATTAAAACGCGTATCGATATCAATACCCGAGGGCTTCAGGTGGATAGCGTGTCCGGAGATGTAGCCTTGAAAAATATTTACATCCATTACAAGGAAGACTCCCTGGAAATTGATTCCATCAACATCAATTCTGATTTGTCAGAAGCCGAACGACATCTTCGATTAAAAAGCTCGCTGGCCGATGTTGATCTGCATGGAAACTATTCCTACACCTACCTGTTCACTGATCTGAGAAATATCTTTCACGAATTCTATCTCAATATCGTCAACAACAAAACAGAAATCCGAAACTATTACAATCAGAAGCGAAAAGCCAATCAGGGCTATGAAGCAAAATTCCTGATAACGCTGCATGACATCAATCCGATAGTAAAACTGATTGATCTGGATGCGAAAGTAAGTCTGGACACCAAAATAGAGGGTAGTTTTTCCAACGGGCTCACCTCCATCTTCCAAGCCTACTCCATGATTGATACATTGGAGATTGCGAATCACTCTTTCTACCGCAACGAACTTGAAATGAACGGTTCTAAAATCCGTGACAGTACTACTGCGCTGGCTTCGGTTACGTTCAACTCCAGCGCACAACGCATTGCCAAAAGCCTGAAAACTAAAAATCTTTTACTGGAAGGAATCTGGAATAAAGATCACATCGATCTTAATTTGGATTTAGATCAGGACGGATATAGCAACCAGGTGCGGCTTCAGTCCGAGATTGATTTTCTCAAAGACAGCACGCGTATCAAACTGCTTCCCTCACGCATTCACGTGCTGGATAAGGACTGGAACGTAGATCCGCAAAATTACATATTAGTACATAACAAAGAATGGAACATCCACCAGTTGGCATTAACGTACGAAGATCAGTCGTTACTCGTGGATGGTTTCATCTCTGAGCACCCCGATCAGCCTCTGCACTTCGACATATCCAATGTAGATCTGAGCATCATCAACACCTTGAGTGCGGAAAAATTCAAAGGAACGCTCAATGGGAATGCCGAAGCCCGGGACATCTACCACACCATCTTCGTACAAAACGAAATCAATGTAAGCGATTTTACCATCAATGACTTTCTGATCGGTGATATTTCGGGCGAAACACAATGGAACGCCGATGAAAAAGAATTTACTATTAATTTCTACATCGACCGCCTGGGGAAACGTACTGCTAATATTGACGGATCCTATGATCCTTCTAAAACAAATGATCCATTGAACCTGAAGGCGAGGTTTGATCATGTCAATCTCAAAATCATAGAGCCCGTACTTAAAGACATTTTCTCGCAGATCGATGGAACACTCTCGGGTGAATACGATGTAACAGGAACATTTACTCAGCCCAAGATTAACGGAGAAGGTAAAATCACAGACGGACAGATCATGATCAATTACCTGAAAACACTGTATTCATTTACCGGTACGTTAGGCATGAACCCGAAGCAGATCATCTTCAAGGATTTTGATTTGCAGGACATCTACAAAAATAAAGGCAGCCTGGATGGGTTTGTTGAACACCGTAATTTCAATACGTTCAGGATAAACCTGGATGGTTCGTTCCGCAATCTTCAGATGCTGAATACCACCATCAAAGACAATACGCTTTTTTATGGAGAAGCGTACGCCACCGGGAATCTCAATATTTTAGGACCAGCCAGCAATTTAAAAATATCGGCCACCGCCAGAAGCGGAAAGAATACACACATCTACATCCCGCTGAGCGGTTCATCCAGCGTGGATAAAAAAGAGTTTATCACGTTCGTGAATTTTTCTGACAGTACGGTATCGCGAGAACTCAATGCAAGCAAGAAGAAAAAGAAAAAAGAGCTAACCGGCATTACACTCGATCTCAATCTCGACATCACACCCGATGCGTACACCGAATTGATCTTCGATATTAAATCGGGAGACATTATACGCGGGCGTGGTAATGGTGATATCAAACTTCAGCTGGATACGAAGGGAGAGTTCAACATGTTTGGTGCCGTTGAGTTCACCGAAGGCGGATACAACTTTACCCTTTACGACATCATCAACAAAGAGTTTAACATAAAACCAGGAAGTCGAATTTCCTGGTATGGTGATCCGTATCAAGGTGTAATGAATATTACTGCAGGCTATGCGCAATTAGCCTCCTTCGCGCCTATCGTTCCTGATCAATCTACCGAAGTGATTTCATCACCTAGTCTGAAAAGGAAATATCCGGCTGAAGTATTATTGAAACTGGAGGGGCCTATTCTTTCACCACAAATCAATTTTGATATTGATGCGAAAGACCTGCCCACCAGTATTGTAACCGAAACAGGAACTCCGATCAACCTTTATCTTGCTTTCACTGCCTTCAAAGCAAAGCTGGACGAGCAGGAATTAAAGCGACAGGTATTCAGTCTCATTGTACTCAGGCGTTTTTCACCGCTTAATGATTTTAACACCAGTGGCTCCGTGGCCAATAGTGTGAGTGAGTTTCTTTCCAATCAATTGAGTTATTGGCTCACGCAAGTGGATCAGAATCTTGAAATCGATCTCGACCTGGGCACGCTTGATCAGGAAGCATTCAACACCTTCCAGCTGCGCATGTCGTACTCACTTCTGGGTGGACGCTTGCGGGTAACGCGCGATGGAACAATCTCGAATCAGCAATACACGCAATCCAATGCAAGCACCCTGGTGGGAGACTGGACGGTAGATTATTTATTGACTCCTGATGGCAAGTTCAAAGTAAAAATGTACAGTCGTTCGAACTTCAATACCGTGAACACGTCATTGGGAACACAAAACCCGATCACTACCGGTGTGAGTTTAATGTACACACAAAGTTTCAATGAAGTGAAAGACCTTCTGCGCTCTACCCGGGAGAGACGCAGAAAAGAGCTGGAAGAGAAGAAAAAGGAGGAGGAAGAAAAACAGGAGCCGCTTCCCAAAGACAGTGTTACCGTGAACAACAAGTGATGCGATTCAGACTTTTACTTCTGATACTAACCTGGCTCATTGCCGCTGATAGTTTGGCACAGCGGGTTGACACGGCACAGTTTTCGAAGAAAAGATTCAATGCATTAATCATCACAAGTGCCGCTGCGTACACAGGCAGTATGGTGGGCCTGAGCCAGGCATGGTACAAAGACGCACCACGTGAATCGTTCCATTTTTTCAATGATGCCCCCGAATGGAAACAGATGGATAAGGCCGGTCATTTTTATTCCGCTTTTCAGCTGAGTAGTGTAGCCACCCATGCATTCCGCTGGACCGGTTTGAGTAAGAACAAATCCCAAAATGCCGGCAGCCTCACCAGCCTCGGCATCATGTCTTCCATCGAAGTGTTTGATGGGTTCTCTTCCGAATATGGAGCTTCGCTATCCGATATTGCCGCCAATACTGCCGGTGCTGCCTTTTACTTAGGGCAACAAAAATTATGGAACGAGATCCGCATCTACCCTAAATATTCGTTTCATTCAACGGGTTTTGCTTCGCAACGGCCAAATGTACTGGGCGATGGATTCAGCCAGGAACTGCTGAAAGATTATAACGGACAAACTTATTGGCTATCGGTAGATGCCGATAAATTTTTCCGGTTTCCAAAGTGGCTCAACCTCGCTGTGGGCTATGGTGCCGAAGAGATGGTGTACGCTACTGACTCTGCTAACCGTTCCATTCACCTGAATCCATACCGGCAATATTACCTCAGTATCGATTTTGACCTTACTGCAATCAAATCCAAATCAAAAGCGGTAAACATGCTGCTCTATTTTGCCAACATGATTAAACTTCCGGCTCCCGCTCTTGAATTTTCCAGGCAAGGTGTGCGCGCGCATGCATTCTATTTTTAATCAACGCGAAGAAAAATACAACGGCAATCTATGTTCGATTAACTGGGTTTTCATAACTTGAAGAACCTAAACTCAATATCCATGGATTTAAATGCCCTTATGCGCAAATACGCTGATCAGATCAATGGTCAGTTTATGGAGTATGATCCGTTACACTCCATCATTATTGTACCCGTGTCTGGCGGACGTGCGCAAACAGTGCTGGGGCACATCAGGCGCAGTGAGTTGTATAATCGCAATATCATCGCCTTCAATTCTAAAGTTTGCAATTTCTCCAACGATATCGACCTTAAATCATTGATGGAGCAAACCGCCTTCTTTAACTACTGCCGGTTTATCATTTTTGAAGATCACCTGCAGGTAGAAGCTGTTGCTGCCCTGGATACGGTTTCGGAAGAGGCCATCAAGGAAATGGTACAGGAAGTAGCCAACCTGGCTGACCAGTATGAACTGAAACTAACGGGCGTGGATGTGAATTAATGATCCGTATTCATTCCTTCAACCTTACTAAATCATTCCTTCCTTTCCGGAATTAAATTCCTCGCACACTTTCGTTATCTTTGATGTTGCAAACCGTCTTATCGCTCTTTGAGAAATCAGAGGGAGGAAAGTCCGGGCAACACAGAGCATCGTACTTCCTAACGGGAAGGCTTTTGGTTATAATGACTGAGAGACAGAGAGTGCCACAGAAAACAAACTACCTGCAAAGATTTTTCTTTGAAGGAAAAGGTGAAATGGCGGGGTAAGAGCCCACCGTTATGCCAGTGATGGTGTAAGCAGGGTAAACCTTACGAGTTGAAAGGCCAAATAAGTCACGTTTCGAAAGGGATAGCTGCTCGCTATCTGTTCTTCGGAGCAGGCGTGACGGGTAGGCTGATGGAGCCCGGTTGTGAAACCGAGGCCAGATAAATGATAGGAGTTCTGAGCAATCAGGAAACAGAACCCGGCTTATAGGTTTGCTTTTTTAGAATTAGAATAGTCGTCAGGCAAGCTAAATTTAGTCTGACGATTTTTTTGCAGTTAAAATTTCAAGTTCATGCCCAAGATTCTACTTATTGAAGATGAAGCCAGCATACGCGCGGTGTTGAAAGACATTCTTAAAGACCAGAAAGAACTGAAGCTGGAAGTGGATGAAGCCAAAGATGGAATGGAAGCGCTGGCTTTACTGGAAGCCAATCAATACGATGTGGCCTTCTGCGACATAAAGATGCCCAAAGTAGATGGCATGGAAGTGCTTCAAAAAACAAAAGAGAAAGGTATAGGCACTACTTTCATCATGATCTCTGCACATGGCACCACCGAGATGGCAGTAGATGCAACCAAGATGGGTGCGTACGATTTCCTGCAAAAGCCACCGGATCTCAACCGGCTTCTGATCACGCTTCGCAATGCACTGGATAAAACACTGCTGACCAAAGAGACAAAAACACTGAAGAAAAAAATTGCGGTCAAGTATGAGATGATCGGTTCTTCACCTGCGCTGCAGCAAGTAAGGGAGATGATTGAAAAGGTAGCACCTACCGATGCGCGTGTTCTGGTTACCGGCCCCAATGGATCGGGTAAGGAACTGGTAGCACGTGCTATTCACGAGCAAAGCAATAGAGCGCATGGACCTTTTGTAGAAGTCAACTGTGCAGCCATCCCATCCGAGTTGATTGAAAGCGAATTGTTCGGTCATGAGAAAGGATCATTCACCTCCGCCATTAAACAGAAGCTCGGAAAATTTGAGCAAGCGGACGGGGGAACATTGTTCCTGGATGAAATTGGAGACATGAGCTTGTCTGCCCAGGCAAAAGTACTCCGCGCTTTACAGGAGCATAAAATCACGCGGGTGGGTGGTGAGAAAGACATTATGGTAAACGTGCGCATCATTGCCGCTACCAATAAAGACCTGAAGAAGGAAATTGCCGAAACGCATTTTCGCGAAGACTTGTATCACCGTCTGAGTGTGATCCTTATCAAAGTGCCCTCGTTGAATGAGCGGAAGGAAGACATCAAAGAATTGACGGATCGGTTTTTGACAACCATTGCACAGGAATATGGTACAAAGAAGAAATCAATCAGCGAACAGGCTCTGAAAGAGCTGAAGAATTATAACTGGACGGGAAACATCCGTGAACTGAGAAATGTTGTCGAGCGCCTTATAATCATGAGCGCTGAATCCATCGAAGAATCGGATGTGAAGAAATACCTTTGAAGGGGAAGCCGCTTAGATATGCTTCTCTCCTACTGCTTTTTTCACTTCTTTCTTGCTGTAGGTAGGGCAAGTGTATTGGCTGCAAGAAGCAAGAAATACTACAAGAGCTACTAAAGCTAAACCTTTTACTAAAACTGTTTTCATAATAGTGGTATTCGTCTATAGCAAAAATATTAATCTTTTTATTGCAAACAAACTTTGTGGAGAATAAACCACGGCTTGTCGACCACAGCGTTCATCCAACCAGCAAATTACATCCCCGCGCGTCACTATTATCGGCACGCCCAAGTATCTCAAAACTACCCTCTTCGCGCATCCTGCCTAAATCCTGGGTTTCAATAAAAGCGCACGAGTAATAATTGGCCAAATCGATTACATTTATTACTCCTGTTTTGCCGCTTTTTACGGCTGCAAACGGATCATTCACATCCTTCAGCACAATTTTCATGCTTTCAGGCAACCGGAATACTCCATTTCCAAAGGAATATCCCTGTGAAAGGAGTTCGGTCATTCCATACTCGGAATGAATAACGGGTACGTTGAATTGCTTTGTTAAAATCGCATGAAGTTCTTCCCGGATCAGTTCTTTTCGCCGGCCTTTCATTCCGCCCGTTTCCATCACCACGCAATTGCGGATATCGATCTGCCCTTTTTCTGCAAGATCCAATAAGGCAAACGACACCCCCAGCAGTAGCACCTTCCGGTCCGAATTCTGAAGCAATTCCAGTTGTTTCACCAGCGCATCGAGGTTATGGAGGTAAAAACCGGAATATTCCGATTTGCTCTGTTTAATAAAATAATCAACCATATAAATGAGCGATGATCCTTCCCTCTCCAGGTAAGAAGGTAGCAGAGCAAGAATATGAAATTGATTTAGCGGACCGAAGAAACCTTCAAATAAGCGTTCGCTGTGCCGCTGATAAAAGGAAAGGGATTGCACCAGGTGCCTGCTGGTGGAAGTACCGGTAGTACCACTGCTGGTGAAAGTGGCTTCAGGCTGCCATTTCCCGGTTACTACCTCGTGCGATTTGAAAAACGAAACAGGCAGAAAAGGAATCTGCTCCAATGATGAAATAGTAGCTGGATTCACTTTCAGGTATTTTAAATACGCATTGTAAACACGATTATTCTCTGCCTGATGATGAAAGAGCTCCAGTGCAATATCAGCGAACGTGGCAGCGTTTACCGTATATAAAATCTCCTCAAAACTTTTAAAAGTGTGCAAGCGTTGATTAATTTACAAGGGCTTAAAATTAAAGAATGAAGGCGACTAGTGGTTTAGCGGTGATTGTATTTCTGGGGCTAGTTTCCTGTTTTAATCCTCCCGAGTATCCCAGCGTACCGGAAATTGAATTTGACCAGATCCGATTTGAGGAAGTGGACGGGCTGGCCAATGCCGATACACTGGATCTATCCATCCGCTTCAAGGATGGTGATGGAGACATTGGGTTATTGCCCGATACGGATAGCGATGATCCAAAATTCGCTGAACGCTATTATTTCAAAATCAATGAGCCTTCCAAAAAGTATTACCTCTCAAACGGGGGTACATCACTGGCTATTGCAAATGACGCCTCATTTATACGCTATAAAACCAAAAGAAGCAATGCCAGCTACGACACTCTGCCCAGTTATGTAGACCCTTATAAATGCACTAATTGGGAGATCGTCACCAAAACCGTCAACAACATTACCTCTACTGTTGATACGGTTTACTTTCAGCTGAATCCTTATCACTACAATATTTTTGTCGATTTCCTGATGCTCAAAAATGATGGCTCGGGAGATTTTGAAGAGTACGACTTCCGAAAAGAGTTGTGTGTTACTTATGATGGACGTATTCCGGTCTTAGCCAAAGAGGCCGGCCAGCCGGCTCCTCTGCAAGGTGTTATTCACTATGCCATCATTGGCAGGGGCTTTAAACTCACCTTTGGCAATACACCCATTAAGCTGCGTGTGCAAATTATGGACCGTGCGCTTAATAAAAGTAATATCATCACCAGCGAGCCATTCGTTCTTGATGATATTTAATCAAGGGCAATACACTGCCTTAATCTCAATAGAGTTTCTTAAACCGATCAGGATCTGCCTCATGCATCAGGGCGTAGATTTTCTCCACTATTTCATCCGCATTGGGCTTGGAAAAGTAATCTCCATCCGAAGCATACGCCGGGCGATGTTCTTTGCCTGTAATCGTTACTGGCCGTGAATCCAGAAACTGATAAGCTCCCTGCTTTTCCACCACTTGCTGCATCATAAAGGCGGTGGCGCCACCCGGCACATCTTCATCAGCAAAAACAATACGGTTGGTTTTCTTTACCGATTGGAGAATCGAATGATGAATATCAAAAGGCAAAAGCGTCTGCACATCAATCACCTCACAGGAGATGCCGAGTTTGTCCAGTTCTTCTGCTGCCTCCATTACAATACGGCACATGGATCCGTAAGTAACAATAGTCACCTCTTCTCCTTCTTTAAGAATTTCAGGACAACCCAATGGAACAGTGAACTCTCCTATATTATCAGGCAATTTTTCTTTCAGGCGATAACCATTCAGACATTCAATGATCACGGCAGGATCATCGGATTGAAGCATGGTATTATAAAAACCTGCAGCCTGAGTCATGTCACGTGGTACCAGCACAAATATTCCGCGAATACTATTCAGAATCATACCGATGGGTGAACCGGCATGCCAAACTCCTTCCAGGCGGTGACCTCTGGTGCGCACAATCAAAGGTGATTTCTGACCGCCTTTGGTTCGGTATTGCAGGCACGCCAGGTCATCAGAAAGTGTTTGCAGTGCATAGATGAAATAATCCAGGTATTGTATCTCGGCAATCGGGCGAAGGCCGCGCAATGCAGCACCTATTCCCTGTCCTACAATCGTACATTCACGGATACCGGTATCGGTTACCCGAAGTTCACCGTACTTTTCCTGCATGCCGGCAAAGCCCTGATTCACATCACCAATCTTTCCTACATCTTCACCAAAGGCAAATATCAAGGGGTCACGTTTCAGCGCAGCATCGAAGCATGCCTGCAATAATTCGCGACCATCCAGTAAGGAAGAATGATCGGAATAGACCGCTTCAATAACCGGCACTTTCAATGCCGACCATTGCGACTCGCTATACAAATGTGAACTGTACCTGTTTTTATTTTCTTCGCTGACCCGGTCGATCCAGTCAATCAGTTCTTGCCGTGCACTATCGTTCGATCCTATTAACAAACGCGCTGCTTTTTTGGCTGCTTTTACCGCATCCAACCGCAGCGGGTTAATGGTTTTATTCAGGTCTTCGCGAATGTCTCCTATTTCGGTATGAATCGAAGATGCTTTTTCCAAAATGGCATCCAGTGCACGCTGATCCGTCTGAATATCCTTATTAAATTCTTTCCATGCCGTATCGCGCGATGCTTTGGCCGATGCCTTCGCCTGCTTTTCTATGGCATCCACTTCTTCCGGCGTGCCTATCTCCTGTTCAATAATCCACTCCCGCATTTTAGTGATACAATCAAAGGCACTCTCCCACTTCAGTCGTTCTTTCGACTTATAGCGCTCGTGCGATCCGGAGGTGGAGTGACCTTGCGGCTGAGTCATCTCTTTTACATGCACTAATACAGGCACATGTTGTTCACGACAGATTTTTACTGCCGCTTCATATGTGGTGATCAGGGCTTCATAGTCCCAGCCATTGACTACAAAAATCTCGAATCCTTTTTCAGTTTCGTTGCGCTGAAATCCTGCCAGAATCTTGGATATACTTCCCTTGGTGGTATGATATTCTTTGGGTACTGATATTCCGTAATCATCGTCCCAAACGGACATGAGCATTGGAATCTGTAATACACCCGCAGCATTGATGGCTTCAAAAAACATACCTTCCGATGTAGACGCATTTCCGATGGTACCAAAGGCGACCTCATTGCCATTCACCGAAAGATTTTCGAATTGCTTTAATTCCGGATTGGCTCTGAATAGTTTGGAAGCATAAGCAAGACCCACCAGACGAGGCATTTGAGCTGCTGTGGGGGATATGTCTGCGCTGCTATTTCTCAGTTTGGATAATTCCTTCAGTTCACCTTTCTCATCGAGCATACGCGTAGCATAGTGCCCGTTCATCAAGCGGCCTGCCGAGGCTGGTTCAGCCGCCACATCGGTATGGGCATAGAGCTGCGCAAAGTATTGCTGCATGGTGAGCTCGCCGATCGCAAACATGAATGTCTGATCACGATAATAGCCGGAACGAAAATCGCCTGGAGCAAAAACTTTGGCCATCGCGATTTGGGCCAGTTCCTTGCCATCGCCAAAAATGCCAAACTTGGCTTTACCCATAAAAACCTCCTTTCGGCCAATCAGGCTGGCCTCGCGACTTTCACAAGCCAGACGATAATCACTGAGTATAGAAGAAATCTTCTTGGCAGAAAAAGCGGACTTTATGGTTTTGGCCTGATTCAAATTGCTAACGTTTGTTCGGTTTAAAAATAGTAAAAAAGCAGAACGGGTTCAAAGCCCCAAATTTTATTCAAAACAAAACATACCTCATTGTTTATTTTGACGAAAGAAAGTGACCCAATCTCCTTCTTTCACTTCTATAAAATTCTCGATCGCCTTGTAAAGATAAATACCAACTTGGTCATTTTGTATTGTTACTTCATCGTAAAAATAACCTTCTTCTATTTCCATATCATGAATTTCTTTTTCGATCACCGGATTCGTGATCTTAACTACTTCTGCGACTATCGTTTTATCGGTATCGGACTTTACGATACACGGGTATTCGCCCATCGAGTAGAGTTTAAATCCCTTTAAATGAACGGAATAGAGATAAACCATTGCCTCTTTGTACAATTCATAATTGCTCATGCCTTTGCGCAGGGAACCATAAAATGCATACAACGAATTTTTGTTCATGCGATTAGTGAAATTGATTTAACACCATTCGAGGCAATCACTTACCGGAGTGTTATCTTTGCCCCCGATTTCAAAGGGAGACTGCCTCCCTGCCTACAAAATGTTTAAAGATTAAAATTTTATTCCAATGATTATCGGTGTTCCTAAAGAAATTAAAAACAATGAGAACCGTGTAGCGCTTACTCCTGCCGGTGCTCAGGAATTGGTGAAGCAGGGCCATGTGGTGTACGTGCAAACCAAAGCAGGTGAAGGCAGCGGTTTTAATGATGAAGAGTACGCTGGTGCAGGGGCTAAACTTCTTCCTACAGCCGAAGAGGTTTTCGCCATTGCGGAGATGATCATCAAGGTAAAAGAACCAATCGAACAGGAATATAAATTGATCAGAAAAGATCAGTTGGTCTTTACGTACTTCCACTTTGCATCGCACGAACCATTGGCACATGCCATGATCAAAACCGGAGCCGTATGCCTTGCTTACGAAACCGTAGAACGCGAAGACAGAAGTTTACCATTACTTGTACCCATGTCTGAAGTAGCCGGAAGAATGGCGATACAGGAAGGGGCTAAATACCTGGAGAAACCATTGAAAGGCCGTGGTATTTTATTGGGTGGCGTACCTGGGGTTATGCCTGCCAAAGTATTGGTATTGGGTGGCGGAGTTGTGGGTGCAAATGCGGCCAAGATTGCTGCCGGTATGGGTGCCGATGTAACAATTACTGACCTTAACCTCAATCGTCTTCGTTACCTCGATGATGTGATGCCTAAGAATGTGCATACCATGGTATCAAACGATTATGTGTTACGCGAGTTAGTAAAGACACACGATCTTATAGTAGGTGCGGTATTGATCCCTGGAGCAAAGGCGCCCAAGCTAATCACCAAAGATATGCTGAAAACCATGCGCCCGGGAACTGTGCTGGTGGATGTTGCCGTTGATCAGGGCGGATGTATTGAAACGTGTAAGCCAACCACACACGAAGACCCGACTTACATCATTGATGATGTGGTTCACTATTGTGTGGCGAACATGCCTGGAGCAGTACCCTACACGTCGACACTTGCACTGACTAACGCCACGTTGCCGTATGCCATCAAGCTGGCGAACAAGGGATGGAAGAAAGCATGTGAAGAGAATGCCGACCTGAAGAAAGGATTGAATGTAATACAAGGTAAAGTGGTGTACAAAGCGGTGGCTGATTCGTTCAACCTGCCATATACCGATGTGAACGAATTCCTGAATTAATGCGTGTTGTCATCGTCAAACGTTAATGGTTCAATCTGATTAACGTTTGACGATAAACACATCACTTTTCTCATCAGAAAACGGGAAACTCATTGAGGAACCTTACCTCTTCACCCGGCTGGGTAGCTGCACAGCAATAGTGAATCATACCATTGGTTACAGCAATGTATTTGGCTCCAATGGTCATATTGTAAACGGCCACCTGGTTAAATGCCTTCTGAGTCAGCTTGATGGCTGGCGACTTGCATTCAATCAGCATCCAGGGTTTGCCTTCCCGATCACGGACCAATATATCCGAGCGCTTCTGAAGTTTATTGTAAGTAAGGCTTCCCTCTAACCGGAACAATGACCTGGGATACTTCAGTTCGTTGATCAGGTAGTGAACAAAATGCTGGCGCACCCATTCTTCGGGAGTAAGTATGATGTACTTCTTCCGAATGATATCAAAAATCGATATTTTGCCTTCCTCTTTTTTAATAGAGGGATTGATGGGGGGAAGATTCAACGGATACACGTTTCAAAATAACTGAATATAAATGAAGACTAAACAAGAGATTGTAGAAAACTGGTTACCCCGCTATACAAGTGTGCCGCTGAAGGAATTTGGTGAGTACATATTGCTTACCAATTTTGACAATTACGTGAAGAAATTTGCCGAGTGGCACGATGTAGAAGTAAAGGGGCTGGATAAGCCGATGCGCAGTGCCACGGCCGGAGGAATTACCATTATCAATTTCGGAATGGGTAGCCCCAATGCCGCTACCGTGATGGATTGCCTTACCGCTATCATGCCCAAAGCATGTCTGTTTCTGGGCAAATGCGGAGGGCTGAAAAAGAAGAACGTATTGGGTGACCTGATTCTTCCTATTGCAGCCATACGTGGAGAGGGAACATCGAACGATTATTTTCCACCTGAAGTGCCCTCATTACCCGCCTTCGCCTTGCAGAAAGCGATCTCCACTACGATCCGCGATGCCGGACAGGATTACTGGACAGGAACGGTGTACACGACCAACCGCAGAGTGTGGGAATGGGATGAAGACTTTAAAGAATACCTGCGCAAGATCCGCGCAATGGCCGTTGACATGGAGACTGCGACCATCTTCTCCACTGCTTTTTATAATGAAATACCTACCGGTGCGCTGCTCCTTGTATCTGATAACCCAATGGTGCCCGATGGGGTGAAGACCGATGCGAGTGATAAAGTAGTGACCACCAGCTATGTGGATTTACACCTAAAAATTGGTATCGATTCGCTCAAGCAATTGATCAACAACGGAATTACCGTGAAGCATTTGCATTATTGATTCATTTCAATAATTGTTCTATTGAAAAAGTTAGAGTACGGAAGAATTCAATTCTCCGCTGCATCTAACTTTTTTGATTTGACAATGGATAACAACACAAATCCGATCACAAAGAATAAGCCTAACGCTAATACACTGTAGCGCATGCTTCCGGTCATCTGGTTGATAAAACCATACGAGAAGGTGCCCACTACAATGGACAGATTAAACGTAACATCATAGAAGCTGAAGTAGGAGGCATGATCAATGGTATTCGTTGGCAGCAGCTTGGTGTACGTGGCTCTTGACAACGCCTGTATACCCCCCATTACTAACCCAACCAGGAAAGCCAATGCATAAAACTGGAATTCATTGGTAATGAAATACGCATACAGACAAATGCCGATCCAGATACTGATCAGAATAGTCAGTGCTTTTTTATTGCCTATTCTCCTGGATAGCCGGGCAAATGACCAGGCTCCCAAGGCACCGACCAGTTGGATGAGCAGTACCGTAGCAATCAACTTGCTTTCTTCCATCTTTAATTCATCGGTACCAAAAAACTGGGCGAGGTACATGACGGATTGAACGCCCATATTAAAAAAGAAGAATGCCCACAGGTAACGTTTCAGTGAGGGCGATTCGTTAAGGCTGTTCCATACGTTGCTTAATTCCTTGTATCCATTGGTCAGAATATTCCCTTTTGCTTTTCCGTTATTCCGGTTATCCTCCAATACATTGAAAGGAATGATTGCAAAGCCCATCCACCAGATTCCCGTGAGGAGAAAGGAAACACGGGTAGCTTGCCCATCACTATCAAAACCGAAAGAAGAAAAGTTCAAAATCATCACCAAACAAATCACCATTAACACCACTCCCCCATAGTATCCCATGGAATAGCCTCTGGCACTCACTGTATCATAACGGTCTTCGGAAACAATCTCCGGAAGAAAGGCATCATAAAAAACAAGACTACCGGAATAACCAATGCTCGCCATAATGGAACAGAATATTCCCCACGGCAAATCATTCACCTCTTCAAAAAAGAAAAGCCCCATACAGGAAATACCACCTATCAACACAAATATCTTCATGAAGAACTTCTTCCTTCCAGTATAGTCAGCAATACCCGAAAGCAAGGGAAGAATAAGTGCTACTACTAAAAAGGAAAACGAAAGCGCGTAGGTATAGAGAATCGAATTCTTGATGGTATAACCGAGGAAGATTACATCATCACTGCCGTTGAGTTTGGCTACTGCTTTGAAGTAGATCGGAAATATCGCAGAGGTGATCACCAGGTTATAAACCGAGTTCGCCCAGTCATACATGCACCAGGCTCTTATGGTTCGGGGGTTATTCAATGCAGCAGCAGGATTCAGCTCAGTCATGGATCAGGTTCAGTCTCCTCAAAAATAAAAAAAACAGCGTCACAGAGACGCTGTCTATGTTTATTTTCCTTTCCAGCTGTTCTTTACTTATCTATCATTTTATACACACGAACATAGTCGACAATCATTGACTGTGGCCAGATGTTACTATCCACTCCCTGCGATCCACCCCAGTCTCCGCCTACGGCCACATTCATTAACAAATGAAACCGCTTATCGAAAGGCCACTCCTCCGTACTTTTTCCACTGTTCACAAACTCAAATAATTTCTGATCATCGATGTAGCCACGCACAGCATAAGGTGTCCAGTCAACACGGTACACATGAAAAGCAGTGCTTGCATTTTCAACAAGGCTATTCTTACCTACCTGCGTACCAATCGTATGATTGAATGCCTGCGTATGAACTGTGATGTGTACCCGATTCTGATCGTAACCTACATGTTCCATGATATCAATCTCACCGGATCGGGGCCAGCTACCATAGGCATTATCGGTTGGCAACATCCATATGGCAGGCCATGTTCCTTTACCCACAGGAAGCTGTGCTTTTATTTCAAAGCGGCCGTAAAGAAAGTCGCCCTTATTTTTAGAGGTGAGTCGTGCGGAGGTGTATTCATTACTTCCTTTCTTTTCGCGAATAGCAGTAATCGTTAACTTACCCTGGGATGCACTGGCATTTTTCACATCATCGGTATAGTATTCCAATTCATGATTGCCCCACCCGCTTCCGCCTGTGTCATATCCCCACTTTGCCGGATCCGGTTTTCCGGAATAATCAAATTCATCGGCCCATACAGGCGTTGTCTCGAAAGACCAGTTCTTGTCCGTGGGCGGCTGCATACCGGTCGTGGTATCCGGTGATCCACTTTCGGAGCTCACACAACACATAAAAGTGGCCATGAGAAGTGGGGCTGCCAGACTTAATCTTAGTATTTGCATAATGAACGCTTTTCCATCGAATGAATGAGTTATAATAATAACCAACCCATCCATGATAAGCAACACACATCAACAAATTGGAAAGCAGTATACTCCTGAAAGCGGATTAACCAATCTCTATTACCACATCATCCGTGAGCGGATGCCCTACGCAGGTAAGCACATACCCTTCGTTCTTCTCTGATTGCGATAAGCCTTCTTCTTCATCCAGTTTTACCTTACCTGAAATTGCTTTACCCCGGCAAGCCGTACATAAACCACTTTGGCAGGAATAAGGAAGATCGATGCCTGCATCCAATGCCGTTTCTAAGATGGTGCGATGCGGCTCTACCTTTACTTTGAACTCTTGTCCATCGTAGCGAATGGTTACTTCATGGGCGGTGTTACCGGATGCTGTTGCTCCCGCTTCTTCTTTTTTGTCTTTATCAAGAATACCCTGAACAAAACTTTCTTTAAAGATTTTCTCCCTGGGAATTTTATGCTCCGCCAGAATCTGCTCCACGTTCTTCATCATCCCTTCCGGGCCACACATCAGGTAAGCCGTCTTATCGATACCCCAATCCGGAATACGTTCAAACAATTTCTGAAGCATGTCATGATTTAACAAACCGGAGTAACCCTGCCAGTTCATTGGTGCTTCATCCAATATATGAATCAGGTGGAGGCGACCTTCATGTTTTGTTTCAAGGCGTGTGAGCTCCTCTTTAAAAATGATGCTGTCGATATTCCGATTGCAATAGATCAGCGTAAGAATACTTTCCGGCTCCTGTGTGAGTAAACTTTTAATGATCGACATCATGGGTGTGATCCCCGATCCACCGGCAAACAAAATCAAATGACGTTTGCCTTCTTTCTTGAACTCTGTGGTGAACTGCCCCATCGGCTCCATGATTCTTACCTGATCTCCTGCCTTGAGATGATCAGGAAGCCAGTTGGACATCAACCCCTTATCAACACGTTTTACGGTGACCACCAGTTCACTATCCGTGAACGGAGAAGAACACAACGAATACGCCCGGCGTACTTCCTTGCCATTCACCGGCACAATCAGAGTGAGAAACTGACCCGACTTATAATTCAATTTTCCTTCCGCAGGATGTTCAAAAGCAATGGAGATGGCATCCTTCGTTTCCTGAATGATGTTCTTCACTTTCAGTTCATAGTAACGAGGTCCGCTGTGCACTTCCTCTTTCTTTTCACTCTTATCACTTTTCTTAAACAGACCAAACATATTTTTTCAGAATAATTGCTTAAAGGTACGCTCTAAATGGCAAATAACGATGCTCCTGTCAAAAATCAGAAGGGGTAAATCTCCACCGGAATTGCGTTAAAAGACTTATTTTAGCGCCTTCATTTTAAAACAAATCACCGTGCCACTCACTCCGCTTACTGCTGTTTCCCCTGTTGACGGGCGATATGCCAGAACAACGCAATCACTGTCTCCTTACTTTTCGGAATACGGACTTATCCGTTACAGGGTATTGGTGGAAATCGAGTACTTCATCGCACTGGGCAAAGTCTTGCCTGAGCTGGCCGAGCTGGAAGATGAAATAAAACCGGAGTTGCGCAAAATCTATGAACAATTCAGCGAACAGGATGCCCTGGCCATTAAAGAAATAGAGAAAACAACTAATCATGATGTAAAAGCGGTGGAGTACTTCATCAAAAAGAAATTTGAAGGACTCGGCCTGGAAAATGTTAAAGAGTTCATTCACTTCGGCCTCACCTCTCAGGACATCAACAATACGGCGATACCTCTTTCTCTGAAAGAATTTATGGAGAAAGACTTTCTTATCGTTATTCATAAGATAATAAAACAACTCACCACGCTATCTGTTCAGTGGAAAGACATTTCGATGCTTGCCCGCACGCATGGACAACCGGCATCGCCTACCCGGTTGGGTAAGGAAATATATGTTTTTGTAGAGCGACTGAATAAACAGATCGATCTGTTAAAAACAATTCCGTACTCCGCCAAGTTTGGTGGCGCTACGGGTAACTTTAACGCGCATCACATTGCATACCCGGAAATAAACTGGGTGAATTTTGCAACGACGTTTGTCGCTGTCGAGTTGGGATTAACACGAAGTAATCCGACCACCCAAATTGAGCATTACGATAACCTGGCGGCAATTTTTGACAATCTGAAACGAATCAATACCATACTCATTGACTTTAGTCGTGATGTGTGGCAATATGTGGCGATGAATTATTTCAAGCAGAAGATCAAAGAAGGTGAAATTGGATCATCGGCCATGCCGCATAAGGTAAACCCAATCGATTTTGAAAATGCGGAAGGAAATCTGGGGATTGCCAACGCATTGTTTGAACATCTCTCCGCCAAGCTCCCTATCTCCCGCCTGCAACGCGATCTTACCGACTCTACGGTATTGCGAAATGTGGGGGTGCCGCTGGCGCACACCATGATTGCACTTGCTTCCCTCGAAAAGGGAATCAGTAAACTGGAACTGAACCAACAAGCCATCAACGATGACCTGGATGACAACTGGGCCGTGATTGCCGAAGCCATACAAACGGTCTTACGAAAAGAAGGCTATCCCAATCCATACGAAGCCCTGAAAGAACTCACGCGTAAAAACGAAAAGATCACGCAACAGAGTTTCATCTCATTTATTGATGAACTGGATATAACAGAGGAATTGAAAGCTCGCCTGAAACAGATCACTCCATTTACGTACACCGGACTTTGATGTTGATGGAGTTCTTCGCCGCATGCACGAAGTGAAAGCTGCCGTCAATTCCATTACGCTTTTTTACGAAAAACGTTGAATGGAAAGATCACTGGCGATACTCCTATTCAACGTTTTTTTTTCGCGGACTACCCATTGCATCAGGTTGATAAATTACACCTCCGCGGTCTCCGATGATTCCAATCAACGAGCGTTTTACTCACTATGATAGAGCAACTTCTTGGCAGAGAAATCATATAAAGTAAGCCTGCGCAAATCATAGTATGCCATCCAGAATGATTTCAATGCCTGGATATAACTTCGTTTGGCATCGTCCTTTTCTGTCAACGCGATATTCAGGTTGGTAATATCAATCTTACCAATCAGGTAACGGTTCTGTGCTACCCGATAGCGTTCCATGGCCACCTCGTCTGACTTCCGTGTGATCTCGATCTGCAGACGCAACATTTCAAACTGGCGTACCTGGGTGAGTATCTCTTGCTCAAAGTTTACTTCATCCTGAGCAATCACATAATCATTTAATGTCTTATTGGCATAAGCGGTACGCATCATGGCCTTTCTGCGCCCCCAGTCTACCAGGGGTACATTGAACGTGATATTGGCTACCTGTTGTCGTGAAGGATTACTGTATAAATCGCCCAGTGCGTTGCCTACATTATTCAAACCATAAGCAGCGGTAATCCCTACGTCATAACGCTGCCCTCTGGCTTGGGCCACCGCCTGCTCCGCTTCAATCTTTCTTCGCTCGAAAGCAATGAATGCCGAACGCGTCTGTCGTGCATACATGATGGCCTCCTCTTCCGTCACCTCAAACTGAGGAATGGTATCCGGCAATAGTAACTCAAACCGCTCTCCATTACGCAACCCGATAAACGTCCTCATCTGCAAACTGGCTGTCTGTAAATCCAGATTAGCTTGTGCCACATCTTTACGTGAACGCAAGAGCTGAAGTTCAACCTGTAGCAGCTTATCCTCTGAGGTCGTACCGATGTTATAACGCCCCTTTTCTATTTTATAAATGGTGTCGTTATTGGCCAGGTTAAACTTAGCAATCTGAGAATTCACCTGCGCCTGTAACACACTAAAAAACGCATCCACTGATGAATTTGCAATCTGCTCCATGGATTCTGCGTAGTCTCTCTTTGACTCTTCATAACGTATAGGCTCTATCTTTCTATCCCATTTGAGCTGATTGAAAGAAAAGATCGGCTGATACAATTGCACGTTCATCACCGTACCATTCCATTGCGTGGTCTTATCGGTAATGTTATTAAAATAATTATACGTTGAGTTGACTGACAATGTACCACCTGTTAATGATATGGGCTGTTGCAACGCAATATTCACTCCCGGATTAAACTGGTTAAGCTGAAGGTACTGAATTGACCCATCCGGTTGACGCACAGGTGTAAAACTATTGTTGTATAATGAACCTGCATTGTTACTGATCAACCTAATCTGCGGATTGTAATTAGTACGGTAATATTGATATTGCCAATACCGGTTCTCACGTCTCGTCTCGGTCTGCTTAAAGATAGGCGATTGTGACTGGGCCCGATAGATAACATCGGCCATGGAAAAAACATTCTGAGCATGTAGCCCAAAGGTAATGCCGCTCCAACAAAAGAGAACAGCTACTATTTTTTTATTCATATCGTAGGGAAAGTATGGGGTCTTGTTTGGCTGCCTTGCGGGCAGGTGCTATTCCAAAAATTAATCCGATCGAGGCTGCTACACCAAAAGAAATCAGTATCGAAACAAACGTAATCACCGTGGGGATTCCAATGAATTTAGAAACCAGGAATGCCAGTGATATGCCTAGCAAAACACCGATCAATCCGCCCGAAACACTGATCATCATCGCCTCGAATAAAAACTGCTGTATGATGTCGCTTTGCTTGGCACCAATGGATAATCGCAACCCAATTTCCTTGATGCGCTCCAACACAGAAGCCAGCATGATATTCATGATGCCGATACCTCCTACCAGCAATGAGATCAACGCGATGGCAAAGAGCACATAGTTAAAAATATCATTGGTGCGCTGCTGCTGTTTCAGAAGCAGTTCTGGTATTTCGATTTCATAATCAATCATATCATAATGCTTGCGCTGGAGAATGCGGGATATTATTTCAGAGGCCGGTTGAAGATTGCGCGTCTCCTCCACCTGTATCACCAACCGGTCCAGCTGATGATAATTTTTTCTTTCCTGCTCTGCTTCAGCAGATCCTCCATTATCACTGATCATGCCACGGCTACGCATACCTGCCAGGCGAATGCTTTCGGTGGTAATCAAATCGCGATTGCGATAACGTACCAATACCGTTTGCAGCGGAGCATACACGTCCATATTGAAATCACGAATACCCAGTTTGCTGATGCTCGCTTTCGACACCAGGCGCTCACCCAATACTCCCACAATGGTGAGCCAGTGATTTCCTACTTTGATACTTTTACCAATGGCATCTTCTACGGGAAAGAAACGCGACTTCACCCCCTGACCAATCACACACACCGGCGAACCAAGCTTCAGGTGCTCTGCCGTAAAGCCCTGTCCATGACTGATCTCAAAATTGTAGATCTCAAAGTAAGAAGGTTCAATCCCCACCAGTTTAGCCGATCTGCGAAAGCCATTACGAATGACGTACGTGTCTAATGAAATTTCAGGACTGATGCGTGTCAGACCAGGCACAATTGACTGAATGCTCTTTACATCCCGAACCGTAAGACCTGGCGAAAATTTCTTCTTGTCTTTCTTACCATTGCTATCGTCCAGTTTCTCTTCGGTTTGTTCGATGATGGGCTTGATCACAATGTTATTCACCCCTACCAGTTTGATCTGGTCCAGAATTTCCTGTTGGGCTCCGTTACCGATGGCCATCATGGCAATAACTGCAGCTACACCGAAAATGATGCCCAGCGCAGTAAGTAACGAGCGTATTTTATTGGCGACCACTGCATTGATTGCAATGAACAGATTCGCCAGCAAGCGTTGCGAAATCATAACTACTACCGCTTTATTTCTTACCCGTTGCTTTCTCTACTGTCTTTTCAGCCTGCGCTACGGGGCCGGGAGGTGGTGCAGGCTCTTCTTTTTTCTCTTCCTTCTGTTTCTGACGTTTGCCGTTCATTTCAGGCAGCAGATTTACGGCATCCTCTTCCATCCCCTTGGGTGTCGATAAGAAGATACGCTCGTTCAATGCTACTCCTTTGGTTATCACCGCATCATTGGCGTTAGTTTCAGCCACGATCACTTCCTGCTTCACCGTTTTCATTCCTTCCTTTTTATAGACGAAGGTGATGCTATCAAACTGATTGTGCAGGCACTCTAGCGGAATGAACAATGCACTGTCAATTACCTGAGCGATGATCTTATTACTCGTAGTCATCGATGGACGTAGCGATGCATCGGTACCATCCAATTCTACCGCTACCTCAAATACTTTGGAGTCGGAATTAGGGCGCTGCTCTCCTACGTTAGCAACACGAATCACCACACCTGATAATTTCTTATCCGGATAAGCATCAAGGCCAACATCTACCCTTTGTCCCTGCTTTACTTTACGTACATCTACTTCATTGACATACGTCTTCGATACCATTTTAGTGAGGTCAGGCAACGATGCCACGTTGGGTTCCCACATCTGGATCTGTGATCCCGCCTTCACGGGCTTACCGTCCCAGCCTTTTTCATAGATCACCATACCCGCTTCAGGAGCCAATACGTTGAATGATTCCAGTACCTTAGTCATTCCATCGTACTCGTCTGTTACCTTACGCTGCTCTGCGCCTACTTCGCGCATCTTCTCAATATTCTGATTCTTCTTGATTTTATAATTCTGTAAGGCCTGCTCATACGCACGCTTCGCTTTATCCTGATTGATCTCTGCCTGCTTAATCGTAGCGGGCGGCTCAAATTTGGACTGCTGGAGAATGATGGCTTTCTCTTCTACATCGTACTTTAAGTTGATGAGTTCATCCCGGGCCTGGCGCAATAACAATGTAGTGTCCAGCTGTGTCTGCACAAATTTGGAATTGGCTTTCTCCAGTTCGATCTGCTTCTGGTTAAATTTATTTTGAAATTCGGAACGATCAAGTGTAGCGACCCAATCTCCTTTTTTCACTACCGTACCTTCATCTACTATACTCTGAATGGTAACTTGCCAGATCTGGAAGTTACGCAGGCCGCCCGGGCCTAATATCTTTACTGAATTCTTTGCTTCAAGCTCACCGGTCGTTTCTATCTCCACTCTGAATTCTCCCTTTTTCACAGAAGCCATGATATCGGAAGTTTCGCCTTCTTTGGTGCCTGCAAAAATCAAGTAGCCAATGAGCAGTATAGCGACTACAGCTGCTCCAATAAAAATTTTCTTTCGTGTCATTGGGGTGTGGGTTTAAGTTTTAATAATGCACGGGGTACACTAAAGTCACCCAACGCCAGATCATTTATTTTAGTATTACTCCTTTGGTGATATTTGGTTACAAAAAAGACATGAAGTGTACATTTTAACTGCATGAACGGTACACTTCATGTCTTGTAATTATGGTTTGACGGGATTTTACTCCCTTGTCTTCTACTGATTGGGTCCTTTCTTAACCGCAATCTTTTCCAAAGCCGCTTCCTTCGTCAATTTTCCGGTGTTGTAATCATTCAGCACGGTATTCTTGACCGAATACTCCAGTGAAGAAGGAATTCCGCACTTGGCACACTGTGTTACCCGCACATTAAATATCAGATTCTCCTCCGCATTAAGACTTCTTAAGGTGCGGCCATACTCCAACACATTTTCTTTTACCTCTTTCTCAAAGGCGGGGTATAATTCCTTTACTTTCTTATCACGGGTTGCCTGGTCAATGTCATCCAGTTTCAGTGTAGGTATGGTAAATCTTCCGTATCCATCACGGCTGCTGGACACTACGTTCATGTAATAGATCACACCAAAATCCTTCAGACGTTCATAGTAAATATTTCCTTCTGAATAGTAGGTCTTGGAAAGATCAGGGCGATACAGGCGGTTAAAAATACTGGACAACAATTCAAGATCAGGGTTCAGTTCATCGACCGATTCCGTATTCACCACTTTTATTTTACCAAGCAATTGATCACGTGTAAGCTTGCCTTGTTTGTATTGAGTTACATCTCCTTTTGCTGCGTCAACCGAAAGCAGGGAGCGTTTTGCATTATTATCCATTCCATACCATAATCGTTGACCTCCGTCTCCGCGATTAGTAATCACGATGCGTTCATCGGCGGATAACTGGCTGATCAGGTCTCCGTAATCGGCCAGGAATGTCTTCGCTGCTTCAATGATTTTTGTATTGTACGCGGTGCGAACGCTATCCGTGTTAGCCGATGTCTTCTGCTTGGATTTTGTCGACCTCAATTTCGCCACATCTCTTGACGGAGCCTGTTCTTCATCACTCGTTACGGTCATTGTCCCTGTTCCATTCACCGAATAAACACTCGTGGTACCCGAGGGAGAATAGTTTATCGTCAACGGTTCGCTGTCCATCATGTACCCCATCGGCACGTTAAAGTCGTTAGGCAAACGGAAGGTGACTCCATAACCGGGCAAGTACGTTCCATTTACTTCATAGGGAAAGAAGTTACGCTTGCCGAATTCCTGTCTTAACAAAGTCTGCAATACATTCTCTGCTATTTCAATATCGCGACTCATGCGTTCTTCATCTATTTTGCCTTGTGCGAATACCGTTATTACTCCACCGATCAACACACTCATTATCAAAAATCTCACTGCTCGTTTCATATTCGTTCTGATTTTAAATCTTCTTCGTTAACTACTTTTATTCGTAACTGCTTTGTTTTTTTGTTTCGTTACCTGAACTGCTGATCAGGCTCGATAGAATCTGTTCTGTTTCCTGTTTAAATTCATCCGTGTTGCGCTCAATGCTTCCAATGCGTGCCTGGAACAATTGAAGATCCTGGTTACGCTGTTCATTGAGGTACTTGGAGAAATCGACCAGTAAACCCTCCATGTATTTGTTCTGCTCGGCAGAAGACAACTGCATGTATTCACGAATGCTTTTCAGGTTATCGCTTTGCATGCTGGCCACAAAGGCTCTTACCTGATCCTGTGAGGCCAGTGAAGCGTCCTTCATCAGTCCATCAATTTTCCTGGAGTTCAGATCCAGGTTCTGCCGGATGGATAAACTCAATTGCTTTTGTGTTTCACTCCATCCTGCAGCAATGGCTTCGTTGTTTTTTACCAGCGATGAATTAATCATCTCCTGTACCTGCTCTGGCGACAAGCCGGAAGGCGGTTGCGCTGCAGGGGGGCTGATCTTCTTTTCAGCAAAACTAATTCTTAATTCTCCCTGGGAATAACGGATTTCCGGTCCGATCAATCGTGTCGCCACCAACAACAGAAGCAACGTGGCGGCTATGCCTACTACGGTTTTAAAGTAGCCCGACATCCAGACTGACCGGGTGCGTGGCGCATCATCCATAAAGATCGGTGGTGCAATCACTTCTTTGTCCTGCACATGGCGTATGATTCCCAGCACATCCGCCATTTGCTGCAACTTCTTCTGTTCTTCAGGATTCGCCTGCAGAAACTGTTCTACCTTCCCGTTCTCCTTCGCCTCCAGCTCTTCATATAAGTAAGAGATCAGGGTGCTCTCATCCGGCCTATAGCTCATAACCTATTGTTTCCTTTGTAATGTTCTTCAACTCCAGTATCCGCTTTAATCCATCCAGTCCGTAATACATGCGCGACTTCACGGTGTTCTCCGAAATGTGCAGGGCCTCCGCAATTTCACGAAACTTCAGTCCTTCGTATTCTTTCATGATCACAACTTCACGTTGCTCTTCGCTCAATTCCATCAGGCATTGCTGCAGCAAGTCTGACAGTTCACTTTGTCTCAGCTGTTTTTCCGGATTCTCATGGCGGTGTGCACTTTCTTCCCAGCGATAGCTCTCCTCTCCTTCCCCGGGCCTCAGGTCGTGAAGAGAAACGGAACGCACTGTTTTTCTTTTTCTCAGTTCTTCGCGGCAATAGTTTACGGCAATGGTGTAAAGCCATGATTTGAAACGGGCCACGTCCTGCAGGGCGGGCAAATTCTTATGCATGCTGATAAAGGTTTTCTGCGCCACTTCCATTGCCAGGTCATGATCGAAGAAAAACTTGTACCCATAGTTGTAGATGCGCTTGTACCACAACTGAACCAGTTTTCCCTGGGCATTCTTATCTCCCTCACGGGCCCTCGTGATGAGTGTATCAGAATGCATCATTGCAATATCGAGTAGAGTTCCAGCCACAGAAAAGGTTTAAAATTAGATTCAATTGCCGCTTTCTACTCCTAAAGATGGAGGATGAACCAAAATAGTTTTACGGCAACGAAATATTTAACGCTATCCTGAGTTCAGCCGGGACTACATGGCTTTCAGCACCTTCCAGAATTCATTAGCCACCAACTCATTTCCTTTTTCATTGAGGTGAACACGATCGCTGGTCAGGATACCCGATTCCTTATTTTCAGTATTGTATTGCTTGTTATAGTCCAGGAAAGACTTTCTTAAATCAACCAGTGGAAGTTTATTCTTTTCGGCAAGCCTGCGAATGATGGAGCTATAGTGGTTCAGGTCCCCATCCAATTCATTGCTAAAATCGGTACGTTCGCCAATGACCGCGGGGGTAACCAATGCCACTTTGCAATTCTGCGCCTGCAACTTTTTAATGATGGCCGTATAAAACTTCTCAAACTTATCAGCATCGGTGCCTGTGCCATAAGAACGTTTGTGCCACACATCATTCACACCGATATAAATAAAAACAATGTCGGGCTTCCGGTTCAGCACATCGTCTTCCATGCGAAGGAAAAGATCATAGACTTTGTTGCCGCCTATACCTGCGCCGATAAAATCATATTCGGCCGCTTTGTTCTCTTTGGCCGCCAGCTCCCCCATCTTGACAATGTATCCGCCAGGGTTCACGCCCGCCTGGGTGATGGAATCGCCAAAAAGGATAACGGTTTGCTTTTTCACCGGGATAAAGGAAAAGAGCAGGCACACGGCAAGCAGGGACAGTAATTTTTTCATGCTCCAAATGTAAAAAACTTACTGCATCCGTAAACGAAAAATATCGTTTTCACCCGATTGCAGACCCATTACCCTGCCTGGCCGCTACGTATTTCTCGCAGCGCACTACGCAATTTACTGATTCTTCAAAATCCGTGTTTCGCTCTCGTACTACTTTGGCAGGCCCGGTACTTTTGAATCAACAAATTTCAACCCAAGGAAATATGAAATCCGCAACCCAACACAGCTACCCGGCGATCGTTTCCCATGGATGTTCCATGGAGTGTATGGCTCGGAGAGAAAAGTAAGGTAGCTTATTTCAATGATGTATCCACCAGATATCAATTCTTAAACCCATGAAACAGAACACTGCTCTTGCTGACGAACAACTGATACTGGCCATCCGCCAGGGCAACCGCGAAGCTTTCGGTGAGCTTTATGACCGTTATTACAAAAAGGTATATCACAAATGTCTCTCCTTCACCAAAAATCAGGAAGAAGCATTTGATTATGCCCAGGAATCATTGATGAAAGCGTTTGATCACCTGGACACCTTCCGTGGTCAGGCTTCTTTTTCCACCTGGTTGTACACCATCACCCATCACCACTGCATTGCAGGGTTAAAGAAGAACAGTCGTATCTCTACGACGGCACTGAGCGAACAATTTACCGAAGACGAAACTACCTACGTGGCCGTTGCCTCAGAGGACACTACCGAGCGCAGCGAACAGGAAACGATCATGTACACGCTGATCAACCACCTGCCCGAAAACGAAAAGACACTTCTTACTTTAAAATACGAACAGGGCGAATCCATAGAAATACTTCAGCAAAAAATGGGGTTGAATGCCAGTGCGGTGAAAATGAGACTAAAACGCTCCAAAGAGAAGTTAAATGCCATGTACATGCTTGCGCTCACCTATGGGATTGAGCAGGTTCTGGAAATGATGGAGATGTTTTAAAGGATGCTACTGGCATTAAATCGCACTTTGCCCCTTTCTATTAATCTCTCCTTATATGATCAGGCCGATTATACTGAGTAGAGCCTGACCGTGCATGGCATTTGAGCGATGACCTATCAGAAAAGCGGCTCACCATTACGAATGGGTAATCCGAGTTAAAGGGCTGCATGGCATGTGACTTGAGGGCCTGTTTGGTCTCTCAATCATACCGATCAAGTTACTGTTCATGGTTAAAAAGATACTCTTTCCATTCTCTGCCGCTACTTCTTCTTACTACGAAGGATACTCGTGGGCTTCGGAGCTGGCTTCCAAGATGGGCACAGAGTTGCTTTTGTTTACCGCCTCAAAATCGAAAGACGAACAATCCCTTCAGCATATTTATCATTCTCTGTTAGGAGCTCAGGGATATTACCTGCAATCGGCCTACCACAAAAACACCAAACCGGCACGCACCGAGCGCTGGATCGAAATCGGTGAGGTCAAAAATACACTTCTCGATTTCCTGAAAAAAAACACCTCCTACATCACAATCATTGATCCTTCCCTTCCCGCCCTTGATCCGCCCTTACTTTCGGAAGTGATTCAGTTATCGGGTGGTGTAATTGTACTTCCCTCCTCCCCGGCGCCAAAGGTGGAGAACAAACAGGGGGCCTTTTATGAAAAACTGCATCAGGCGGAAGTGTATAAGCTCCCTCACCATTTTTTTGACACACTCGGCAGCGATCGATCGCTGTTCAATTACCTCAGCGGTTTTTTCAAGAAGAAGAAATAGCAGCAGGTGCTGATTATTCTGCCACCCTTCACTTTTCTCAAAACCTTTGTAATTTCGAGACCGCATGCGTAAGAATAAGCGAATTCGAATATTACTGATTACCTCCATTGCGCTCACGCTCATCAGTGCAATCATCACCTATTTTAATGTACAGGAGAAAAAAGAGTCGACCGCTCTGGTGATTCATACGTACGAAGTAATTCAATCTTCTTCCGATCTGCTGACGCTCATCCAAAATCTGGAAACCGGCCAGAGAGGCTATTTACTTACGGGAGACAGTACCTTCCTTTCCCCTTACCAAGAGGCGCTCACGGCGATCGATGCCGATGTTCAACACCTGAAAGAGATTGTCTCCTATAATCCCAGTCAGACCCGGATACTGAACCAACACCTTCTGCCCTTAGTAGAAGAAAAAAAACAGAACCTTGCCATTAGCCTGGACATATTGAAAAAATACGGAAATGACAGTGCCACCCATTTTGTGACTATGCGAAAGGGAAAATCGCTTACCGACAGTATTCACCATTGGGTTAATGTATTTACCGAACATGAAGAAGGGCTGCTGCTGGAACGTAATAAAAACCTGGAAGAAGATTATTTTATAAGCAACATCATTCATTTTTCAAGCTTCGCGCTGATCGGGCTTACCTCCATCATTGCCTTCTTTACCATACGGAATAAAGAGCGAGTAAATAATCGTTTGCTTGTTCATTTAAAAGAGCTCAATCGCAATCTGGAAGGGAAAGTAAAAGAACGCACCCATCAGCTGGAAGAAGAAAAAGACAGAACGGATCAGCTCAACAGTGAACTTCAGAACAACCTGGAAGAAATCAAATTACTTCACGATGCCCTGCTGGAAGCGAACAAGCGGCTCATCCAACTCAATGAAGAAAAAGATCACTTTCTGGGTATTACTACACACGACCTGAAAACTCCACTGGCAGGTATCAGTGGTCTTTTGCAATTGCTATCGCTCGATAATGAAAATCTGAAAGCAAACCAGCGCGAATACGTAGTGCTGATGCAGGACACGTGTGCGAAGATGCAACGGCTGGTCAATGATCTGCTGGACATTAACCGCATTGAGCAGGGAGTAACGGTGATTAAGAAGACATCCATTTCAGTCTCTGAAGTCATTCTTTCCATGCAGCGCCAATTCCATGCACTTGCGGAAGACAAACAGATTTCATTGCAGTTCAAAAATGAGTTTACCCGAGACCTGATAAATACCGATGCGGATATTCTTCAGCGCATATTGGATAACCTGATCTCGAATGCACTGAAATTTTCGTCCGCAGGAAAAAGTGTGCGCATTGAAACCGTAGAAAAAAATACTGAACTCTTCATCAAAGTGATGGATGAAGGGCCTGGCATTACCAAGGAAGAACTTCCGCTGCTCTTTGGTAAATTTCAAAAACTCGCTGCTCGCCCTACTGCGGGTGAAAGTTCCACCGGACTTGGACTTTCCATTGTAAAAGAGTTAGTACAGCTACTGGAGGGCACCATCCGCGTAGAAAGCACCCCGGGAAAGGGAACCGCTTTCATTGTGATTTTCCCACTATAAATTTCACAAACGTTTCATTCACGTTCCGAAATTATTTCCCTGTCAGAAATTTCATCTTTCCTGAAAAGGCTCCTGTTCCTTACGTCAATCTGACTTTCAATCGTTAAAAAACAGTTTTTATCTCTCGTCTCATATCGTATCAGTCTTCATCCTCATCGGAAGAAGACGATGCTTCATCGACTTTTTTCAACGACCTCAAAGTACGGGAATACTTTGCATCACATCTTTCTGAAGAAGCTGCTCATAGTGAACGATGGCATCGGAATAGTGCATATTTTTAAACTCGCTATTCCATACTACCAGCAATGACACACACATTCCCGCTTCCTATGGAAAGACCTACCTATTCGACAGCGTCAACTACCATTCTGAAAACTCCACCAGGGTGACCAAGATGAGCAAGTCTTCCAATCACCGATATCATGAAGGGCCGCTTACCTTTACCAAAGGACAAGACTCGGTCTTCTTCACCCGCACCATTTCTGGTGACAAAACAAATGGCCAAAATGCAACCCGGCAATTTGCGATACTCTCCATTAAGTAGAACAAATAAGCCCAGGCTTCTTGCCTCGCAAGAAAGATTTCTTATCTTGAATAAGCTAAACAAAATACCTCACGTAAAGTGAGGTATTTTGTTATTACTTACTGCGTATGCCTGGTTCTAAGATAAGTTGTGTTATCGTTGAAGATGATTTGGTCGCCCAAAAGGTACTGGAAGTTCTTATCAAGAAGACGGCCATACTTGATCTGAAAAAGTCGTTTGACAATCCCATCGAAGCTTCGGCATACATGAAAGAAGAAAAGATTGACCTGGCTTTCCTGGATATTGAAATGCCTGAGCTAAACGGACTTCAGCTCATCCAGCTGCTGGATCCCAAAACCTCAGTGATCATCATCAGTGATAAAGACAAATATGCACTGCCTGCATTTGAGCATAACGTATCCGATTATCTTTTAAAGCCACTGAATGATTATTCGCGTTTCCTGAAAGCCGTTTTAAAAGTCAAAGACATTCAGGATGCACGAAAAGAAACCGGGGCATCCCGAAGTGGAGAAGAAGCTTCGGCTGACTCCCCCCTGTTTGTAAAAGTAGATTCACTGCTTCACAACATCAACCTGAACCACATCCTTTGGATTGAAGCCTACGGAGATTATGTGAAGATTAATACCGATCAGAAAATGCTGATGGTGCTTTCTACATTAAAATCAATAGAAAGTAAGCTTCCTGAAAATCAGTTTGTGCGCGTGCATCGCTCATTCATTGTTAACATCAACCGCATTGATAACATTGATCCGAATAATCTTCAGATAGGTACCAAAATCATTCCCGTAAGTGCCAACCACAGAGAGGGGCTGATCAAGAAAATAAGCCTTCTGTAAGCCTCATCAGCCCATCGGTTTTCTATTGATTTCAGTCGGATATTCCCCTCCTTCCATCGATAAATTCCTTTTGCGGCAAAGATCCTTTCGATCTTTATAGTCACAACAGAACAGATGCGACCTCACATTGCCCTTACACGCATTTTTTTATAAAAAACTGAATATGAGAACAGTCAGTCTCTCGAATTTAGTCGAGGAAGTAATATCACAGTTTATCAAAACCAACCCGGGTTTGAAGGCGACTTTCGAAATTGAAAAAAACATATTAGTTACGGGTGATTACGATTTGCTGAAAGTAGCCGTTGAAAAATTAATAGCCAACGCGATCCGATGTACACTTCAAACAAAAGAACCCACGATTGTTTTTGGCCAGATTGAAGACGAACAGGTTTATTTCATTATGGATAACGGAAATGGATTTGATGTCCATAAAAATGCTCCTCTCGATAAACCCTATCGCCATCTCAGCAAAGGTCAGTTTGATGAGGAGTTAACCGCAGTGCGAAGAATTATTATAAAACACGGTGGACGGATATGGGGTGCGGAAACAGAAGATATCGGAGCGGTATTTTATTTCTCGCTCAACTGAAATCCATCACATCCATCTTATATCAGGATAAGGCACTGACATAAAAATCAGTCAGCTCATCGATCTTTTGCTTACAAATGGCATTAAACGATTCAACTCTTGCCTTCAGCTGTGCTGCCGTTTCCTTTCTCATCAGTAAAGCCTGCTTCACTTCTTCCAATCCTGTCGCAAATTCTTCGTTGCGCAGAATACTGATGGTTGTTCTCATTTTATGAGAACAACGGATATACCCTTCAATATCATCTTCATTAATCGCCGTAACAATCGCGGCCTGCAGATCATTGATATTTTTGACCATTCGTCTTGCCAGATCCAGGTTCACTTCCTGATCTCCGCCCGAATAAGCATCCAGCGAACTTTGCAGTGACCGATCTGCTTCAACCGGTATAGTACTAAGGCGATGCTTGATTATTTTCTCGTCAAGGTCTTTGGCTTTGAATGGTTTGGACAGGTAGTCATTCATACCAATACGCATCAGTTCGTCGGCCACATCCGGCATGGCGGAGGCGGTAAGCGCAAGGATAGGAACCGTCTTGAAATACGGATCGTCCATCTCACGGATCAGCTTGGTCGCCTGGTAACCATCTATCTCCGGCATTTGCAAATCAATGAGTAAGATGTGAAAAGTCTTTTCCTGTATCAGGTGAAGAACTTCTTTGCCATTATTGGCAACGGTCACTTTATATCCCCACTTCTCCAGGTAATTCATCACCACCACCTGGGTTACATCATTATCTTCGGCCAGTAACACGTGCGTTCGATCATTTTTACGCTGCACTTCCTCTCTGGAAGAAAAATCGTTCTCATACGCAACGGCTGCCAGCGAAGATTCTTTTACGTTCAGTTTAAACTTAAATTCTGATCCGACCCCCATTTTACTTTCCACGAAAATATCTGTTCCCATCAGCTGCAGCAGTCGCTTGGTGATCGTGAGACCGAGACCGGTTCCTCCAAATTTGCGGGTAGTGTCTGGATTGGCCTGCGAAAAGCTTTCGAAAATGTAATCCAGTTTATCGGCTTCAATTCCTATTCCGGAATCCTTGACCCGAAACGAAAGCTGATGAAGCCCGTCATGTATACCTTCATGTTCAACAAAAAACTGTACCGAACCATTCATTGTAAACTTGATGGCATTGCTAAGCAGGTTATTAATCACCTGCCCCACGCGAACAGGGTCGATGGTAATCACCTCTGGTATATTCGGATCTACTTTCATCAGCAGTAGAATTCCCTTTTCATTTGCCCGCATTTTCATGGGCAGTACGATATCATTCAAAAATGATTTTAACCGCACGGACACGTACTCAAAACTAATCTTACCTGCTTCTATTTTACTGAAGTCAAGAATGTCATTAATAATGGTCAGCAGGCTTTCGCCTGAAAACCGGAGCAAACGCAGGTATTTCAATTGACTCTCCTTCGGACTTTCTTCGAGCAGGAAATGAGTAAGACCAATCACGGCATTCATGGGGGTACGAATTTCGTGACTGATCATCGATAAAAACTGTGACTTGGCGATGGTCGCTTCTTCCGCTTTCTCTTTTGCCTGGTTCAGTGCCATCTCCGTCCGCTTGAGTTCCGTAATATCGCGTGCCGAAGTTTGAACACCGGCCATCTTACCGTGTTCATCAAAATAAGGTTGCACGTTTGACTCCATCCAGATAAGGGTTCCGTCTTTTTTAAATGCACGGTATTCCACTATGACCGGTTTACCACTTAATGCGACCGAGTGCTTGTGTTCGCGCATTCGTTGCACATCTTCCGGATGTATAAAATCGTAGAGGGAGCGACCGATCACTTCGTGTTGCTCAAAACCTAAAATTTCTTTTACAGAAGGAGAAACAAAAACGCGGACCAGATCATGATCAGCTGAATCATAAAGCGATATCAAATCCATGGAGTTGTTTGAAATCAGGCGGTAAAGCCGCTCGCTTTCGGAGAGTTTCTCTTGTATTTGCCTCAGCCTTGTGATGTCACGTGCTACCACATTCACTTTGGTCACCCAGCCATCTTCCAAAAAAGTAAAATAGACACTTTGCCCCAGCCATATGATAGTGCCATCCGCGGTGCGGATAGGGAATTCGTAATAGCTACGT
>JAHEZH010000143.1 GCA_023251155.1 Flammeovirgaceae bacterium
AAACAAAGCATCTTCGGACGTTTAAACAAAGTCGAGGGTATTGAATGCTTCTACTTTTGTCTCCACAAAAACAAATTAAAATCATGAGACAAAACAATTATCAGGGAGCGTTGCAGCAGCCGGTAGGTTCTGGGTTTAACGCCAAATCAACAACACATGAAGTAATCAACGGCATTGACCTTTCAGGTAAAATCGCCATCGTCACCGGAGGCAATACCGGCATCGGGTTAGAAACCACCCGAACGCTGGCAGCGGCAGGTGCAACTGTAATCGTGCCGGCAAGAGACATTGAAAAAGCAAAGCGAAATCTCGAAGGCATTAGCCATGTAGAATTAGAACCAATGGACTTAATGAATCCTGATTCCATTGATGCGTTTGCTAAAAAGTTTATTACTTCGGGCAGACCGCTTCATCTGCTCATTAATAATGCCGGTATCATGTGGGTGCCGTTGCGCAGAGACAGCCGTGGTATTGAATCGCAGCTGGCAACAAACTACTTAGCTCAGTTTCAGCTTACCGCCAGGTTATGGCCGGCACTTGAAAAAGCAAATGGTGCGCGTGTGGTGAATGTTTCTTCGCATGGTCATCAGTTTGCACCGTTTCATTTTGATGATCCCAATTTTACAAACAGGGTATACGAAACGTTACACGGATACGGTCAATCCAAAACCGCTGTCAACTTGTTTTCCCTGGAGTTGGACACTCGTGCACAATCCTCCAACGTGCGTGCCTACAGTGTTCATCCCGGCTCTATCGCAGGAACGGAGTTAGGAAGAGAAGCATCGCTGGAACTATTTCAGAAAATGGGATTTCTTGATGCCGATGGCAACCTCCTGCCCGAAGTAGCTGCCTCATTAAAAACCATTCCACAAGGAGCCGCCACTACAGTATGGTGTGCCACTACCCCAAAGCTGAACACGATCGGAGGTGTTTACTGTGAGGATGGTGAAGTGGCTGAATTGGCTTCTGATAGCACGATGTCTGCCGGAGTAAAATCATACTCATTGGACGAAGCCAGTGCCAAGCGCTTGTGGGCGTTGAGTGAAGAACTTACTGGCATCCCATTCCAAATTTAATCACCCTCTTAACGATACTACTATGACCAGTTTTAAAAATAAAGTTGCCGTGATCACCGGTGGCAACAGTGGAATAGGATATGCTACAGCAAAAGGATTACATGAAGCGGGCGCGAATGTAATCATCACCGGGCGAAGAAAGGAAGCGGTTGAAAAAGCCGCGCAGGAATTACAAGTAAATAGTTTAGTGGCTGATCAGTCCAGATTGTCAGACATTGAAAGGCTGGCCGCAGAAGTTGCGAAGCAATTTGGTAAAGTGGATATATTGCTCATCAACGCAGGCGTTACAAAATTCGCACCGATCGAGCACATGACAGAAAGTGTGTTTGATGAAATCATGGATGTCAATTTCAAAGGCGCTTATTTTACATTAAGTAAACTCATTCCTGTATTGAACGACAACGCATCGGTTATACTCTTGTCCTCCACGTCGGCTACGATTTCTCCGCCCAGTGCATCGGTCTATGCGGCAAGCAAGGCAGCATTGAATGCGGTGATGAAAATTGCCGCCCTTGAGTTAGCTTCGCGAAAAATTCGTGTAAATTCCGTCAGCCCCGGGCCTGTGGCTACGGAGATAATGAATAAACTTGGCCTGGATAAACGTGTCGAGGAACAAATGATTGGCAGCATTCCGCTAGCGAGGTTTGGAAAAGCCAGTGAAGTAGCAGACCTGATCACCTTTCTATCCGGAGAAAATGCTTCATTTATTACGGGCGCCAATTTTCTCATTGACGGTGGCCAGTCGGTGTAACATCCAATTGATGCAACTGGAATGAGAAAACAAGAAATCAGACTATGCTTGCAGAAACGGTTTACTGAACATTAACTGAAAGACAAAATGGAATTTAAAGCAAAATACATCACCGATGATATTAAACTTTCCTGGTATGAGGATAAGTTCTTTAAATCGGACATCATGTTCGATCATCACATGCTGGTGTGGTTCATCTCGGGGGAAACTAAAATTGTACAGGCCGATGCCTCGTACATTTTTAAAAAGGGCGACATCTTCCTGATCCCCAGAAACCAGCTGGCTACCATTATCAATTATCCAAAAGATGGGAGCCCGCATAAGACGGTGGTCATGCACCTGTCTACCACGAGACTTCGGGAGTTTTATGCCAACCTGAATGTAAAACCAAAAGCATCGGAGCAACGAATTCTTCATTACAGTAATCATCCACTACTGGAAAGCTGTCTCTCATCGCTCATTCCTTACTTTGATATGAAAGAGCTGCCAAAGGAGATTGCTTCTTTGAAAATCACCGAAGCCATCAGCATTCTGAGAAGCATCGATAAGGGGATTGATAACGTGCTGGCCAATTTTGAAGAGCCCGGAAAAATTGATCTGATTACGTACATGGAGAAAAACTTCATGTTCAATTTACCATTAGAAAGATTCGGCTACCTCACAGGAAGAAGTCTGACCACATTCAAAAGGGATTTTAGCAAGGCATTCAATACCACGCCCCAGCGATGGCTTACGCAAAAACGACTGGAGCTGGCCCATTACCAGTTTGTTGAGAAGAAAAAGAAACCGATCGAAGTTTGTTACGAAGTGGGCTTCGAAAACTTATCGCATTTTTCATACGCCTTCAAAAAGCAGTTTGGATATGCACCTTCCGCACTGGTTGGTTAAGCGAGGTGAGGCTACGTCTGTTTCCACTTACCAACATGATAAGCATGCTCATCCCGCACCTGATCAGGAAATTTCTGTCCGGTAAAAAGAAAATACCCGTGATCTCGAATTATACATCCAATGCACTATTGCAAACAGTGATGCCCGATTGGAAGGGCACACCTGTGGATCAGGATGGACTATTCATCAACCATGAGTTTCCTACTGTCATTGATTACAAGGCGATAGTCAAATTCATGTTGCAACGAAATCCACAGCGTGAAGTAAAAAAATGGGACACCTGGCGCATTCCGGTGCTCAAAGATGATGCGTGGCTACGCAGTGACCACGATATGGTAGTCTGGTTAGGTCACGCCTCTTTTTTTATTCAGCTTTCCGGTATTCGGATCTTAATTGATCCGGTGTTTGGTCAACTGCCGGTAGGCAAGCGTTTTTCAGCACTGCCGGTTGACCCTGATAAATTGCGAAACATCGATTACATTTTGGTATCGCACGCGCATTACGATCATTGTGATAAAAAGAGTTTACAACTTTTGTCTGCGAACAATCCACAAGCCGAACTGCGTTGCGGCCTGAAACTCGATCAGCTCATCCGCAAGTGGATTAGCAATCCCATCGAAACGGCGGGGTGGTACCAGCAATTCAGTGTTAAAGATGATTTAAAAATAACTTTCCTTCCCTCGCGACATTGGGCAAACCGGAGTATGTTTGATGTCAACAAAACGCTTTGGGGTGGTTTCCTGATTCAACATGGCAACAAACGTATTTACTATGGGGGTGACTCCGGCCATGGTTCGCATTTTAATGCCATTGGCAAACTCTTCCCGGGTATCGATGTGGCCCTGATTGGTGCAGGAGCGTATGCCCCCACGTGGTTTATGTCACCTCATCATCAGGATCCTTATTATGCCCTGAAAGCTTTCCATGATGTTGGTGCAGAAACGTTTATCCCGTTTCATTACGGTACCTTTGATTCGGCGGATGAACCCATGGGCGAACCGGAGCAGATTTTAAGCAGGCTTGAAAGGGAAGGTGAGGTAAAAAAGCGATTAACGATACTGAAGCTTGGTGAAATGTATGTCCTTTAAGATTCAACCGATTATTGCCTGCTATGTTACAGCGATTTGAATACACTTCTGTTGCGCAAGGTATCACGGCCAGGTTTCCGGTTCTTGCCTATGTCGGAACGCAGGCAAGTTATTGGACCATCGCCAATCTTCTGCTGGTAGCGGTTGTCTATTTAGTGTCGAAAATAATGGCCGCACAATTCGCGCTTCCCCTCATGGTGAGTCTGGGTTCGCTGATGGTGGTGGCGGTAGTATTGGGCCTATTTTATGGCGTAAGTCTGGGCGTATCGGACTATTACCTCGATCGGAATTTCTTCAGGAAGCTTTCACTTGGAAAAGTGATTTTAATCAAGGCAATAGGATCGTTGGCACTCCTGTTTGTCCTTTTGTTTCTGTTGCGTTTTGTATTGTTCGACATTCTGATTGCACCATCGTTGAATGTACGTTCCGCCATGTTGAGCGAAGAATCGTGGAAGCATACTTTCCATCTACTTCTGATCTACTATTTCTTCATGACGCTGATCATCAATTTTGTCAATCAGGTAAACAAGAAATTCGGTCCGGGCGTACTGGCACCCTTGCTGCTGGGGAAATACCGTAATCCCAAAGAAGAAGAGCGGATTTTTATGTTCATGGATTTAAAGTCATCCACCTCCATTGCCGAGCAGTTGGGGCACTTGAAGTACAGCGCCTTCATCCGCGATTGCTTTGTTGACATTAATGAAGTACTCTTCCCTTTCAGCGCACAGGTCTATCAATATGTGGGTGACGAAATTGTTGTCACCTGGGCCACGCACGAAGGAATCAGGGACCACCGGTGTATCCGTTTTTATTTTGCCTGTAAAAAGCAGTTTCATCACCGAACGGAATACTATATTACCAACTATGGCCTACTACCGGAATTCAAGGCCGGTGTGCACATGGGTAAGGTAACGGCCGTAGAGATAGGTGAAATCAAAAAAGACATTGCCTATCACGGTGACACCATGAATACTTCGGCCAGAATACAGAGTGTCTGTAATGAATATAACAGCAACCTCTTGGCTTCGGAGTACCTGGTGAAGCAATTAGAATCAACCCACAAAATGAAGACCGAATCACTTGGCATGATCCTGCTCAAAGGCAAAACCGAAAAAATCGGGATTGTCAATGTGCTTTGGATTGACCATGTATAAGACCCGTTTTGAATGCACCATTCATCGCCATGTCACTTGCTCCCCGCGAGTTGCATGAACGGGATCTGAATTCATTCGGTAAATTGATTTGCCAATCCTCATAGTTGATTACGCAATTCTGCCCAGCCTCCGCCACTATAGACCTCGGTATAACCGATCGATTTCAAAATACTTTTGGCCGAAGAACTTCTCATCCCTGAGGCACAACACGTGATGATTGGTTTTTGCTTATCCGGTAAACGACTCAGATTACTCTTCAGTTGATCCACCGGTATGTTGATTGATCCTTTAATGTGGCCACCACTATATTCTCCTTTGCTGCGAACATCGAGTATAATGGCCCCTTGTCTTACCAATGCCCCATAGTCTACCGCAGGACCAATACCCAGAATTTTCTTTATTGACTCCAACATGATCTTCTTGTTTTATTTGAAACCTAATTTCTTCCGGCTAACTTCTTTCGCACCGTACTTAATCCAAAGGGCAAGTACAAAGGACAAAAACGTACCAGGCTGGTCAGAACAAAAATGAACGCCAATGTAATCAATACAATTCCCCACGTTCCGGTAATTGTTCCGGTCCAATAAAGTACTATCATAATGGCTGCGATTATCACCCGGATAATACGATCAGCAGAGCCCATGTTTTTTTTCATCCGTATTCTCTTTTTCTGGTAAACCTAATCGATTGTTTATGGTTATTCTGTAACTAAAGTCACACTGCCCAAACAATAGTTTCCGGTTGACCGGAGAAAGTACTAACAACTCTTTTGATCGCTGTCTTGCACTCCGGCCTTTTCCAGTATTTTTTCCAGCGGGCAAAAGCGGGAAAAGGAAGATTGTAAGAGATTAAGGCCTACAAAAGCGGCCAGCCCGAGCCAATAAATGTGTATCCGGTAAGCCAGTGTAATACTGAGCAGCACAAAAGCACCTGCTACTGCTCTAACGATTCTCTCTTTCATCACGAATTGATCTTTTTTTTAAAAGTGATTTCATTACTCTTCATCTTCTTTTGAAGCCTGTTACGAACAGGAGTTTCATTGCGATACTGATTTTAAGATGACTATTGTTTACTGTGTTGCTTGCGCATCATTTTGAAATAAAGAAGCGGCACAACCAGAAGGGTAAGAAATGTTGATGTGATCGTACCGCCCATCAACGAAATGGCAAGCCCCTGAAAGATCGGATCAAATAAAATAATCACGGCACCCAACACCACTGCTCCCGCTGTTAAGAGAATAGGTGTAGTACGAACAGCACCCGCTTCAATAATGGCTTGCTTCAATGGAGTGCCTTCTGCTAACCGGATGTTGATGAAGTCAATCAGCAATACTGAATTTCGAACCATCACCCCCGCCAGCGCAATGAATCCAATCATAGAGGTTGCGGTGAAATAAGCACCCAGCATCCAGTGACCCAATACAATTCCGATTAAGGATAATGGGATGGCTGCAAGCATTACCAACGGCACTTTGAAATCCTGAAACCATCCTACGATGAGCATGTAAATCATAATCAGGACAACACCAAAGGCAATTCCCAAATCGCGGAATACTTCGTAGGTAATTTGCCATTCACCATCCCACTTCAAAGTGAAGTTATCTTCAAACTCAGGTTGGCCATTGTAGATTTCATCGAGGACATATCCCTTTGGAAGCGTAATCTCTTTTAGTCGATCAGATAGTCCCATAATCGCATAAAAAGGACTTTCAAGTTCGCCCGCTAAGTCGGCCATGACATATACTACTCGCTTTTGGTTTTTGCGGTAAATGCTTTTCTCCTTTATCTCCCTTGTAACGTGAACAAGATCACCCACGGAAACGGCATTACCTTGCTGACTGATTACGGTAAGGTTTTGAATGTCGCTTATACTTGTTTTGTCTGCATCGTTTAGTTGCAATACAATATTTACCGGATCAAACGACACCGGATTGTGAAGTACTCCTGCTGGCATATCGGATAATGCTGCGTTGATGGTCGCCACCACCTGCGCAGGTGCTACCCCCTTACGCATGGCCTTTTCTTTGTCCACTTCAAAACGATATTCAGGTTGATCAGCTTCGTTCATCCAGTCAATGTCCACTACATCCTGGGTAGTGGTAATCAGGTGCTTTACCTGATCTGCAACCGCAAGCTGCTGATCATAATCGGGCCCATAAATTTCGGCAACCAAGGTGGATATAACAGGAGGACCCGGTGGAACTTCCACCAGCTTTACATTGGCATTGTACTTTTTCGCAATGGCCTGAATAGCGGGTCTAAGTTGTTTTACAATCTCATGACTTTGTATGCTGCGATCACTCTTATCCACAAGGTTTACTTGAATGTCAGCAACATGCGCTCCACTTCGTAGATCATAATGCCGAACCAGTCCGTTAAAACTGATCGGGCCTGCCGTGCCCACATAGCCCTGGTAGTTACGTACCAGTTTTTGCTTCGACAGGTATTGGGAAATTTCCTTTGCAACCACTGCGGTCCGCTCTAATGTTGTCCCTTCCGGCAGGTCGATCACCACCTGAAATTCATTCTTGTTATCAAATGGAAGCATCTTCACGGCTACCCATTTGGTGTAGAAAAACGAAACGGAGAAAAGAAGTATCACTACTGTTCCCACCATAAAAGCCCAACGTTTCCAGCGCACCTCCAGCAAGGGATGGATAAAGGCTTTGTACAGTATATAAATTTTAGATTCCTCTAATGCGGCAGGTTCTTTATCATGGTGTCCTTCTTTTTCTCTGAGGAACAGGTATCCTAAATATGGAGTAAGTGTCAGCGCCACTACGAGAGAAAGCATCATTGCAATGGATGCGCCAATAGGCATCGGACTCATATACGGTCCCATCATGCCCGACACAAAAGCCATCGGCAATACCGCAGCAATGACGGTAAACGTGGCAAGAATAGTAGGATTACCCACTTCATTAATCGCAAAAATAGCCGCTTGTAAAAAGGGCAGCCGTTTCATTTTAAAATGGCGGTGCATGTTTTCAGCGATGATGATTGAGTCATCTACTACAATACCGGTAATGAACACCAGAGCAAAAAGCGTGATGCGATTGAGTGTGTAATCCAGAAAGTAGTAACTGAATAACGTCAGCGCAAAAGTTACCGGAACCGAAAGAAAGACCACAAGGCCGCCTCTCCACCCCATCGCCAGCATCACAAAAAGGGTTACGGCAATAACCGCTACAAAAAGGTGAAGCAACAGTTCAGCTACTTTTTCAGATGCGGTCTCACCATAATTTCTGGTTTCGGTTATCTGTACATCGGCCGGAATCAATTCCTTTTTAAGATGATCCACTTTAGCCACAATCCGTTCAGCTAACTGCATGGCATCAGCACCTTTCTTTTTGGCAATCGAAAGGGTAACCGCCGGGTAATCGGATTTATACTTTTGAGATTTCACCGGATCGTGCTGACCGTACCCATAGAATACATAGTGAGATGGCTTCTCCGCTCCTTCTTCAATGGAAGCAACCTGACTCAGGTAAACAGGCTGACCGTTGTTGGATCCGATGATTAATGCACCAACCTCTTCAGCCGTACTTAAAAAGTTTCCGGCATCAACTGAAAACACTGTATCCTGCCGGGTCAGATTACCGGCCAGCATTTGTGCATTGCTTTGCTGTATTTGTTTGCTGATCGAAAGAAAATCGACGTGACTCTGTGTCATCTTATCCTTATCCAGAGTAACACTTACCTGGCGACTTCTTCCTCCAAGAATGTTGATCGATGCTACATCGGGTATTTTTTTAATCTCGTTGGTGAGTGCCTGGCCAAGTTGTTTCAATTCATAGTCACTGTACTTTTCACTCCATAGTGTAAATCCCAAAACAGGCACATCATCGATCGCTCTTGTTTTTACCAAAGGCATGGACACACCCGAGGGCATCCGGTCCATGTTCTTCATCAATTCATTGTATAGTTTCACCAATGAGCGTTCCACATCCTCACCAACATAAAACTGAACAATCAACATCGCCTGTCCCTTCATGGAAGTGGAGTATACATATTCAACCCCTTTTACATTGGAGATTATTTTCTCAAGTGGTTGCGATACTCTTGCCTCAACTTCCTTCGGTGATGCACCTGGATAGCGAAGAAATACATCTGCCATTGGGATACTGATCTGGGGCTCCTCTTCCCGTGGTATAAGCAGGGTGCTGTATCCGCCGATCAACAAAAAAGCAATCATCAACAGCAGGGTGAGCTTCGATTGTATAAATGCCTTGGCAATATTTCCTGACAAACCTTCTTTCATTGGTAATTCGTTAAATGTTATCTGTGAATAATTATCCGGGAATTACTTCACCTGAACAGGTGCACCATTGTATAATTTACCTTCAGACTGAAGTATAAAGTTTTCGTTTACCCTCAATCCCGATAAAATCTCCATCTGATCGCCGTGCACTTTTCCCAATCGCACCCAACGAAGTATTGCTGTTTTGCTCTCGCTGATGGTATATAATCCGGTCAATTGATCTCTGTAGACAAGTGCTGAGGTTGGCACAAGCGTGGCCGACTCACGGCTTGAATCATTTGCTTTAACCTGGATGGAAACATTTACATACATACCTGAATACAAACCCTTTCTATCGCTTTCGGGTATAGCGACTTTGAGGATGTACTGCCCACCACTGAATTGAGAAGAGGGACTTACTTCCTGAACCTTTCCTTTTATACTTCTTCCATTCGACTTGACAATCACTTCAACATCTGCACCTTCTTTCACGTTATCAATATCCGATTCGGTTACCGAAGCAGTCACCTGGAAAACGTCATTCTGTTCTACTACAAGAATGGGCATACCCGGATTGGCCATACTTCCTTCGTCTGCCATTCTTTGTGTCACTACACCGGAGAAAGGGGCAGTGAGCTGAGTGTAGGTTAACATTGCATCTGCTTCGTTTTTCATCTGATGCGCGGCCTCGGCTTTTGCCTTCCTGCTATTATAATGAAGCGCAGCATTCTCAAATTCTTTTGTTGACGCACTCTCCTGTTTGTATAATGCCTCATAGCGTTCATAGTCCTTTTGAGCATCTTTGAGTACGGCTTCCGCTTCAGTAATCATGGCTTGTGCCTGCGCACGCCTCGCTAAAATATCGGCATTACTAATCGCAGCCAGCAATTGACCCTTCTGTACTTTATCTCCTGCCTTTACCTGAATGCTGGTAATCAACCCCATAATGCGCGTGCTGATTACCGCAGACTCCTTCGATTCAATTTGCCCACTGGCCTGAATCAAATTGGCTACTTGATTTCCGGCAACGGCTACGGTTACGGAGATCGGAGCTTCTTGCTTTGTCTCCTCTTCCTGATGATTTCCCGAGCACGAACCCAGAAGAATGGCGAATGCAAAAAAAACTGCAATCACAACTGTGTTTTGATTTATCCTATTCATAAAATTCATTTTTTACTTTGTGGATGTGGATGTTAAAAATTGGAGGTAGGCGTTTGTTGTATTGATGTTGAACACGGCCTGCGCATAATTGAGCTTTTGCTGTGACAATAGTGTCTGTGATTGCAACAGATCATGCGTTGCTGCTAAACCCTGTTGATAGCGATTCTGCAAAATGCGCAACGCTTCAGTAGCCTGGATTACCGCCGTTTCATATTGCTGCAACGCTAACCGGGCATCGTGCTCTTCACGAAGCGTCTTATTCAGTTCCAATTGGCTTCGCGCTTTCAGATCGTTCAACTGCTCAACCGTTTTCTTCTGTTCGATCCGTTGCTGTTCGATTTTATTCTGAGTCGTCATTCCATTGAAAAGCGTCCAGGAAAGTTGTGCCCCGGCTAAATACGAACTGGAACCAAATCCAAAAGCGTTTTTATCGTTAATGAGGTACTCGGCGAACCCGTTAAGCTTTGGCAGATAGGACATCTTACCTGAATTGATCATCAGGTCTTGTGCCGCTACGGCAGACTGTATGGCCAGGAAATCCGCCCGGGTTGCCGGCACTTCTGTTGCATCATTTTCCATTGACACCACCCCTGAAGTCTTGTCAACTTCATAAATAACTCCCGTGATGGCACCCATCAAAAGCCCGATATTATCAGAAGCATTTTGCACATTGCTTTTCGCCTGAGCCAGCTGGGTTTCTGTCGTGGCTACCTGCACCTGTACATGGAGTACATCCGACTTTTGCAACAGTCCTTTTTCGAAACGATTGCGGGAAACAGTATATATTGCGTTGATCGCCTGTACTGCTTCTTCCAGAACATTCCTTCCCTGGTAAGCTAACTGGAGTTGAGCATACGCTTTACGCACTTCAAAGGTTAAGAATTCTTTGGTGCGCTTTGCTTTGTAGCTATAAACGGCTCGTTGCTCGTTGGCCGCTTTGCGCATGTACAGCCTATCGATATTTAAAACTGGTTGTTGCCATTCCGCTTTCGTCATGAAATTCTGTGTACCCGATGGATTATTCAGAAGGGCGGGATTAAAATCAGCCTGGGTGATCGTTTGCTGCTGTAGCTTAAATCCAAAAGCATTTAACGGATTATTCGTACTCATGGCAGTATAGCTTACTTTGATCTGGGGCAGGAATACGGAATGGGTTTGCCTGAAGCTTGCTTCAGCGCTTTCTTCCTCGAGCAAAGCCATAACGATCTCTTTATTATTTTTCCATGCCGCAGTAAGGGCATCATCCAACGACAATGGCACAACATGCTGTGCCATTAAAGGAGCTGAAAAAGACCAGGCAAGAATCAGCCATCCGGTTAATACGTTCTTCATGTACTTTACTTTTTACACAAAAGTATCGCGGCTGTATGCCCTGCACTGTGACTTACGTCACGCTGAAAAAATATTCCGATTATCGGCAGAAAATAAAAAAGGTGATGGACTACCCATCACCTCTTTTAAAAAGATTTTAGTTAGAACAATTACTTGTTGTTCACCTGTTCCTTTTGGTAACGGACAAAGAAGTTGATGTAAATACTCCTGGATAACCGAAGCGTCACAGGCAGTAAGACCACCGCCGCAGCGATGGTGCTATAAATATAGACTTCTGTGCCCGGATGGAACAATACACGCAATGCGACATAGACGGTAGTCAATAAGGCAACCTGCAATGCATGACTTACATACATGGCGCCTGAATAGAAGGAAGGTTCCAACGCATAGCGTTGATGACAATGTTCGCATTCGGTTGGCATTTCTGTAAAATGCTTCAGATCATACGCCCTGGTTTTGAATAGATTACCTTCATGGCAACGCGGACACTTATGATACAGGATGCTGTAAAGCCGGGTTCCTTTATTAATCATGGATTACTATTTTTCATTTTGGAAGAACTCAAAGTAGTTACCAGTAACCACCCCATCACACCTCCATAGCATGTACTGTTCACAGGGGAAGAAGTGATGGCGCAGCTGCCGCTTGCACAGCCAACAAAATACCAATACAGGTATCCCATCACTGCGCCTGTCACTATTCCTAACCCCAAAATCATCCGGTTCTTCCTACTATCATTTCTTAACACGGCACACATAATCGGTACGAGGCACATCGGTTTCAGTGATTGCTTTAAATCCACCACTCACGTCAACCAGATTATTCCATCCTCTTGATTTTAAAATAGAAGCAGCGATCATTGAACGGTAACCTCCTGCACAATGCAGATACACTTTGCCTTCTTTCGGAATTTCGGCCAGGTGGCTGTTGAGAAAATCAAGTGGTATATTCATCGCACCGGTTACATGCTCTGCTTCAAATTCTCCAGGCTTTCGTACATCAATGATGGTAAGCGCTTGCTCGCTTTGTCGCCTGGCCAATTCGTTCGCTGAAATGGACTCAATCGAATCCATTTCTTTACCGGATTGCAACCATGACTTTATTCCGCCTTTCAAATATCCCAGTGTGTTATCAAACCCAACACGGGCCAGTCGGGTAACAACCTCTTCTTCTCTTCCTTCATCTGTAATGATTAAAAGGGGATGACCTACTCCGGGTATCAATGCACCGACCCAGGGAGCAAAACTTCCGTCAATACCAATGTTGATTGAATTAGGAATAAACCCTTTTGCAAAAGTGGGAGCATCCCTCGTATCCAGAACAAGAGCACCGCTTTCATTTGCCAGTAGTTCAAACTCATCAACAGAAAGTGCCTGAGTACCTGTAGCAATAACCGCATCAATACTTGGGTATCCTTCCTTATTCATCTTCACATTCTCTGGAAAATAGGAAGGTGGCGGAAGTAATCCCTCGGTGACTTCCTGAATGAATTCCTTGCGGGTCATCGTTGCACGCAGGGCATAATTAACTCGTTTCTGATTACCCAATGTATCCACCGTTTCTTTCGACATGTTCTTTCCGCAAGCTGATCCTGCGCCATGTGCCGGATATACAATCAAATCATCCGACAGTGTCATGATTTTGGTGCGCAATGAATCATAAAGTAATCCCGCCAGTTCTTCCTTCGTCAGGTGTGCCGCTTTCTGTGCGAGGTCAGGTCGACCGACATCACCAAGAAAAAGAGTATCACCGCTGAAGATGGCGTGATCTTTTCCATTCTCATCGGTGAGCAGATAGGTAGTGGACTCCATGGTATGACCAGGAGTATGCAGTACTTTAATTGTAACCCGTCCTACCTTTAACACTTCACCATCTGCAGCAATATGTGCTTTGAATTTCGGATTGGCCGTTGGGCCATAGACAATAGTAGCGCCAGTCTTTGCGGCCAGGTCGATATGACCTGATACAAAGTCAGCATGAAAATGGGTTTCAAGAACATACTTTATGGTCACACCATCTGCCTCTGCCTTCTCCAGGTAAGGCTCCACTTCACGGAGCGGATCAATGATGACGGCTTCCTTTTCAGAGCGGATGTAGTACGCCCCCTGGGCCAAACATCCGGTATAAATTTGCTCGATTTTCATTTTCTTTATTTTGTTTACTCTTTGATTCGGATACAAATTTCGCCAGCGCAAAGCGCCTGGTCAGTGATTAAAGTCACGTAGTCCTAAATCATCAGTTCTTTTACGATAATAAATACAGCCATCGCCAGGGCAAACCAACCAAAACCTGATTTTAGATTTTTTCCCCTGATAAACCGGGATAAATAGGTTCCGAAAAACACACCTCCAATGGCTAGAAGAGACAGAACGATCAGGAAGGGAAAATTGATTTCTTTGACAATCTCCAAATCGCCCACAAAACCGATGAGTGAATTGATCGCTATAACCATCAGCGATGTTCCCACTGCTCTCTTCATGGGTAGCCCAACAAGCAATACCAACGCTGGAATAATCAGAAAACCACCGCCTGCTCCTACAATGCCAGTAACGATTCCAACCACTAAGCCAACAAAGATCACGGCCATGAAATGACTTTGAGTAGTGACGTTGTGCTCATCCATTTTCTTATCCCTGATCATGCGCACGGAGGCCATCACCATGATCAAAGCAAAGAACAACATCAGCGCAGTGTCACGGGTGAGTAAGAACTCATTCACGGTTAAGATGGTGTAAGGAATGGAGGGAAGCACATAATGCCGGGTGAAATAGACACCGATGATTGAAGGAACAGCAAGAAAAAAAGCACTTTTAAAATCTACTCTGTTATGAAAGACACCTCGCACTCCTCCCACCAGAGAGGTAGTGCCAACAATGAATAGGGAATAGGCGGTAGCCAGAGTTGGCTCAATATGGAACAGGTACACCAATACTGGTATCGTAATGATCGATCCACCACCACCAATAAGACCCAGAGCTATTCCAATCAGACTGGAAGCTACATATCCCACAAAATTTTCCATTGCTACTTGATTTCCACACAAAGGTGATGTCGCTGCAATGGCTGTTCAGTGACTCAAGTCACCAAGGCTAAAAATTCAGGCGGGTTATTTCGTTACGGGAAATTGAGATTCGCTTGCCCGCTTCCAGTTTTTTCAAAAGGCGAGAGATTACTTCGCGGGAAGAGTTAAGGTCATCCGCTATTTCCTGGTGAGTAACGGTTATCTTGTTCGTGCCCAAAGAGGTAAACTGTCGCTTCAAATAAAATTCCAGTTTCTGATCCATGGAATGAAAAGCGACCTGGTCAATGACTTCCAGGAGTTCGGAGAAACGTGCCCGGTATGTCTCTAACACAAAGTAGTACCATTGCCGATGATCTTTCATTAGCCCGTCCATATGATGAATCGGAATCGCCAGCGCTTTGACTGGCAGCATTGCCTTTGCTTTGATCGCTGAGGCCTCATCTTTGGTGGCGCAAATCATCGAAAGCGCACAGGCATTTCCTTTTT
>JAHEZH010000262.1 GCA_023251155.1 Flammeovirgaceae bacterium
TGGGGTTTAATAAAGCGAGTGTTCCTTTGCAGAAGGCATTGAATCGGATTGAACATGATTATGATACGCTGTTGCGGATGCGTACCAATCGCTATGAAGATTATGCGGCCAACTATCGCTATCAGTCCGATTACGGGATCATCACCTATTTTTTAAGTCGCTGCTATCAGAATGTGGAAAAGCAGGATAAGGCGATGGAAGTATTGATGCACGTGCGTGACCGGAATTTTCAGGTGGAGATCAATATGGATTCGTACAATACCATGGCGTGGATCTTTCACCGTAACCGCATGTACACCTCCAGCCGTTTTCCGTTCCTCAAAAATTCGGTCATGGAAAATGTTCATGCCGCCAATCAATACCTTGACTCTGCATTACTGAAAATCAAGAATGACTTTGCGATCAATAACGGGTTGTACGATCCCGGTTTTCTGAACCGACAGTACCTGAGCACCTTTCATTACAAGGCCATGATTCACGATTACCTGCTGGATATTGATTCGGCTGGCTATTACTATGATATGCTCATTCAGAACAATGCGTATTCGAGTAATAACTACGCGGAGTTCAAGCTGGCCATGGGTGAATTTGAAGAGGCGGAAATGTTCTTTAAGGAAGCGGAGGAAAAAGAACAAAGTGAAGAGAAAACCACCAAGGAATATTATTACATGCGAGGTACCCTGGCCACCTACCGAGGGCACCCCGAGCAAGCTGATTCGTTATTGAGTGAAGTACTGCAGAACCAGGGAAGTACACCCGGGTATGGGTGGCATTCCATCGGGTTGGCCAGGGCGCAGCACTATGAAGGACTTACTGCTGAAAGCCAGGAGCATGCGAATAAAGCCGCACGTTTTCAGGAGCTGCACATCGGTACTACATGGGGGCAGGAACAGTATAATCTGGCCGTAGCTTCACTGAATTACATCAATCAGCTACAGTTTAAGAAAGAGTATCAGTTTGAGCATAACGAATGGTATTCGTGGTTCAACCCGGTCAACTGGTACCGTTGGATAAAATACAGTTTTGCTATCCGCCATCATAAGATGGTACTGGCTTCTTTAGTGGCCGAAAATCCGGAGCGCGAGCAGGTCATTTATGCGATGTTTTCACCGGAGAACCTCATCACTTTTGACGAAGTATGGTCGGTCATTGATGGCTTCGGCAATGAATACTTCATCGACATTTATAAGAAGCGGCTGGCTACGGACAAGCGCCCTCGCCTGCAAAAGTACTTCCGTTATTTCCTGGGCAAGCTTTACCTGGCCGAAGGGAAAGGGACAGAAGCAATTGGCTACTTTAATCAGGTGTTGAAATCTCCTGACCTGGATGATCCTTATCAGACCATGCTGATTGCCCGTGTGTATGAAGGCCTGGCGCAGGCAAGTAGTGGCACTGATCGGGCCCGTTATACGCAACAGTTCTATCGTTTATATCCACAGCTGGTTCCCTTCGCTGATCTGACCATGGCATTCCGGTTGAGTGTACCTGCTAAACTGACGGAGGTAGAAGAAGCTATTGTCGATGAATTAAAGGAAACGGACATTGACTTCACTTCGGATACCAACGTACCTCTTGCATCCATCACATTTACACCACGTGGCGAAGCACTTGATATCCATTACCGTGTTCAATCTGGAGAAACGATTTTACAGCAAGGCACTTTCCGTGTGGAAGCCCATGAACGAGAGAATGCCGGTAAACTGGTGGCTTACCGATTGTTCGGAATACAAAAGGCAAAAACAGGAGAACAACCTCCGGTAGCTCCCGCACCAGAGCCGCAGAAAGAAAAGGAGAAGAGCGACAAACCTGTAGCTTAACCACTTCATTGAATCCTTCTAATGAAGTCATTGGCATCTGATTTATCCTGTTTGATCCGTAAACAGAATGAACATGATAGCGCTGATCAAAGGACTACCATCACATGTAGCAGGCTTCAAAGCAACCGGAGAAGTAACAGAGGACGATTATAAGCAGGTAGTGTTTCCGGCTGCGGAAGAGCTGGTGAATCGTACCGGCGAACTCAATTACGTTTTTGTATTTGATACTCCCTTCAAGAACATGACTGCCGGTGCCTGGTGGCAGGATACGATGCTTAGTCTGATGAAGATGAGCAAGCGCCATCGTGCGGCCATCATTACTTCTTCAGAAGGTGCAAACCGGTTTACCGATATCTGGGGCATTTTTACCCCCGGGCAATTCAAAGGATTTTTACCCTCCGAATACGATGAAGCCGTGAAGTGGGCCGCTGATCGCAGTGCCTGAAATTTAGGCCAATGAAAATCAAGACGATACATCCTATTCGCAGGGAATACGATTCATCGTCCTGATCAATCGGATCAATGAACTGCCAAATGCAATTCCCGGTTGATCTTTTCAATCAGATTCTGATAATACGGATCAGCCTCATTTCTGTCCTTCTCAATGGTGATGCCAATGTACTCCGGTGTTGCCTGATTGATGATTACGTCATGGTCTCTTCGGAGTATTTCGGTAATCGCGGCCTGTTGGTCAGCTGTGCAGTGAATGTGATACGTTTGCATATATAGTAGTGTTTAGTTAATACGACCATATGAAAATCTGATGCCATTGGAATGGAGTACTCAATGAGCAACTAACCCCGTCAATGGGTTGGTTTTTTATATTGATGCGCGGTCACCAGCAGAATTCCACTTACGGGAAAGGCTTCAATACAGCTGTCCATTCATTCTGATTTTAATTGGATGGTGTATTTCGCCCATTAAAAGAACGAGCCAGCTCGATAAAGTACACAGCTGCAGCAGCAATTGATCCTGATGACCTGGAAATAAGGATGCCATGCCGGTGCTGTTCCTGCTATAACATCTTCTGCAATAAATGGCATTATCTCAAATGCAATAAGTGATAGAGCGTAGAAAGCATCCGCGATAAGTAGAGTAGAGTGGTGGAAGATATAATGCATCGTTTTTTATAATCGAAGATGGATGATTTTAATCAGCAATTGAACTCGAGTAGCAATACGGATTTTTTATAAATCGCACATTTCTCTCTCTTCCATCAAAAAATTGACCGGCACATTTTATCTATTCATCGCTTATCTTCTTGATTTTAGCTGATCTATGGATAAATAACTGTTGATTTACGTTGAAACTGAAAAAAACATAACTCCGGACTATAAGCAACAGACTCTACTTTTCTTTGTTTTATTTTAATCAATTGATTTATGAAAAGTTCTGTTTTGATAAAGGCAAATCAGGTTTTGAGTTTGGCTTTGTTACTCTCGGTGTTAAGTATAGGTTGCTCCAAAGATGCGGAAGAAGAAGTAGTGGACCAGGTGGATAGTGGAGTTACTGCCGGCACAACGGCAGCTATCGATAGTGTATTTACAACGGGCACGGCAGAAGGATCAACGGAAGTAGGAGCTAATGCGGATGACCTGATCGAAAATTCAGCTTTTTCATATACAGTTGCCATCACCTTTGGTACTGCTGTCACCATTACCAATCCGCTTACCAATGGAATTACTATTACACAGAGTGGTTCAGATGTAACTATTACTTCAACCGTAAAAGAAGTCAATTACGAGCTATCTGGCACTACTACCAATGGCTCGGTAAACATTTACAGCGATAATAAATTCAAAATCACGCTGAACGGAGTCTCTATTTCTAATGCCGATGGGCCAGCGATCAATATACAGTCTTCAAAAAGATCATTTATTGTAATAGCCGATAATACAACGAATACATTGACAGATGGTGCCACCTATGCCACATCTACCGAAGACATGAAGGGTACTATATTCAGCGAAGGACAAATGATCTTCAGTGGCAATGGATCGCTTATTGTAAAAGGGAATTACAAACATGGAATTGTAAGCGATGATTATATCCGTATCCGAAGTGGTAATATTGCCATTACAGGAGCAGTCACTGATGGTATCCATACCAATGATGCCTTTATTGCAGATGGAGGCACGTTAAAGATCACTGCGACAAGTGATGGTATTGAATGTGAAGAGGGCTACATTATCATCAATAGCGGAATATTTACAATCAACACGGGTGACGATGGAATAGCAGCTTCCTACGATGAATCGGATGCAGCCATTACGCCTTACGTAACTATTAATGGCGGCACAATCAACATCACTTCCACTGCGGGTGAAGGTATCGAGAGTAAGAGCGTGCTCACCATCAATAAAGGAAAAATCACAACTAAAACAGGCGATGACGGACTGAATGCAGGAACAGCTATGTACATCAATGGGGGAGATGTGTATTCTTACAGCACAGGCAATGACGGAATGGACTCCAATGGGACTTTTACGATCACCGGAGGAAGGGTGATAGCAGTGGGCGCAAAATCACCGGAAGCAGGTATTGACTGCGATGCTCATACATTGAAGATAACAGGAGGTCTTGTGGTAGGTATTGGCGGAGCAACCAGTGGGCCAAGTGCCATTGTTTCTACTGTTCCTTCCATTGTCATGGGAAGCGGTACTTCTGGTCAGATCATACACATTGAATCTGCCGATGGAGCTGAAGCGCTCACGTTCCTAATTCCTACTTCGTACAGCACCATGCTGGTATCAGGATCGAAGTTCAAGCAAGGAACTATGTATAGAATATATACTGGTGGAAGTGTAGCTTCCGGAACTGACTTGGGCGGGTTGTATATGAGCGGGACTTATACCAAAGGAACTGCAGGTAACTCATTCACCATTAGCAGTCTGCTTACACAGTTAGGTGGTACAATAAGCAGAGGATAATGTTCTCACGAACAAGAAGCAGCGAGGGGTAGGTGACAGTTACTACCCCTCGCTTTTTTTGTGCTCTTAAATATTTTAGATTTGTTTTCTAATCACACATCTATTCCGTTTGAGCCTGCAAATAATTGAGTCATCACGCTATCGGGTAGTTGATAAATTCCTACTTATTTCGGGTTACCTCGGCATTAATGTGGTCTTATTTATTAAGGATGGAGTTAAAATCGTAGCTGATTCAGAACGATACATCGAGTATGCCACTCGTCTTCATGATGGGTTCTATTTTGATCCGCATAACTTCTGGTACATTGGGTACAGTCTTTACATCGCATTGATTCAGCAACTTCACGGTGACGTGATGGGTGTGGTAATTGGCCAATACGCGCTTGGACTTCTGGCAGTAGTGGCTCTGTATCACGCCTCCCTTTATATCTGGAATAACCGGTGGAGTGCCTGGTGCACCACATTATTCTATTTGCTCTTTATTGAAATCGCTTCATGGAATGCGTATGTTCTGACTGAATCCATCTACCTCAGCTTTACTTGCTTTTCGCTCTACTTTCTGGCACGTGTTACCCGGGAACCCAGTTGGGCAGTAGGGAGCATCACCTTCATTGTGGTGCTATTCACCATCTTCATCAAACCTACCGGTATTGCACTGGCCGGAGCGTTATCCTGGGTATTGCTCGCTTACTATCTTCAACGGCTTAACAACAGGATCATTCGCGTGGCCGTTGTGCTGATATCGGTTAGCACGTTTATCTATCTCGTCAATCAACGGCTGGCCACCTATCTCATCATGGAGAATTACCAATCAGGTGAAGTGATCTATGGTGTCACTACAGTAAAAGATCGTGCTGGAGTGAGCATCTTCCTACTGGATGTGCCTGAAAACAGTTATCATCCTTCAGCACATCTTCCGCCTATCGTGAAAATGGTTTTGTTCTTTCTTCATCACCCGGTGTATTGGCTGAAGTTGTTTTTCACGAAAGCCTATTATCTTTTATTTCATATTCGCCCGTTCTGGTCGGTCGGTCATAATGTATTCTCACTGATCGTATTAATTCCAGCCTATTTTTATT
>JAHEZH010000032.1:0-20547 GCA_023251155.1 Flammeovirgaceae bacterium
GGCTTCGTTCAATACACTGCCGTTGATTATACTTCGCCCCACTGCCATTTACGGGCCGATGGAGCGCGATCTGTTTTTGATCATCAAAGCCATCTATCGCGGCCTCGAGCTTTATATTGGTGATATTGATCAGATGCTGAGTTTTGTGCATGTAAAGGATGTCGCCAAAGTTTCATTACAGGCCTTAACCTCCTCCACACAAAAAGGAGTCTACAATTTATCGGATGGACAGCGATATGACCGTTATGCGCTAACGGCTGTGCTGAAGAATTTACTTCATAAGAAAACGATCAAAATTCATTTACCTCTGCCGGTGGTCAAAGTGATGGCATCGGTGCTGGAAGTGATCTACTCGTTCAGTAAAAAAAAGCCGGCATTGAATACGGATAAGCTGGCAGAACTCACCGCCCGCAACTGGGTATGCAGTATCGATTCGTTGCAAAAAGACATCGGCTATGTACCGCGTTATACACTGCAAAACGGCATGAAAGAAACGCTGGAATGGTATAAAATAAATAAATGGCTTTAATCAAATAAATAGTAACTCTAACCAATAATAATATATGAAAGAGCAAATACAGGAAGCGGAAGGTAAACTGGGAATATTGATCCCCGGCCTTGGTGCAGTAGCGACAACAATGATTGCCGGAGTAGAATCAATAAAAAAAGGATTATCACAACCTATCGGTTCACTGACGCAAATGGGGAATATCCGTTTAGGAAAACGCACCGAAAACAGGTATCCTAAAATCAAAGACTTCGTTTCTCTCACTGACCTGAACGACATCGTTTTTGGCGGATGGGATGTGTATGAAGATAACGTGTACGAAGCCGCCGTGCATGCTAAAGTACTGGAGCAAGGTACGTTGTTCGCGATCAAAGCAGAACTTGAAAAGGTGAAGCCAATGAAGGCGGTGTTTGATAAAACCTACGTCCGTAACCTGGATGGAAAAAACATCAAGGTCGGTGCTACCAAATACGACCTTGCACTGCAGGTGATGGAAGACATTGAAAACTTCAAGAAAACCAATGAATGTGCCCGTCTGGTCATGGTATGGTGTGGTTCTACCGAACGGTACATCGAGCAGGAAGATGTGCATGAAAATATTTATGCATTCGAAGCGGGATTGAAAAATAATGATCCACGCATTGCACCAAGTATGATCTATGCGTATGCCGCCATCAAGAAAGGTGTTCCGTTTGCAAATGGTGCTCCTAACTTAACCTGCGATATTCCTGCTTTGGTTTCGTTATCGAAAGAAATGGGTGTGCCGGTGGCGGGTAAAGATTTTAAAACAGGACAAACGTTAATGAAAACCATCCTGGCTCCTGGCCTTGAAGCACGGGCACTGGGTATCAAAGGATGGTTCTCAACAAACATCCTGGGTAACCGCGATGGATTGGTACTGGATGATCCGGATAACTTCAGAACAAAAGAAGTATCGAAGTTGGGTGTACTGGAAGACATTTTGAAACCAGAAGAAAGACCGGAGTTATACGGAGATCTGTACCACAAAATCAGGATCAACTACTATCCTCCGCATGGCGATAACAAAGAAAGCTGGGACAATATTGATATCTTCGGATGGATGGGATACTCGATGCAGATAAAAATCAACTTCCTGTGCCGCGATTCTATTCTGGCTGCTCCTATTGTGTTAGATCTGGCCTTGTTCATGGATCTTGCACATCGGGCAAAAATGAGTGGTATACAGGAGTGGTTATCGTTCTACTTCAAGTCGCCACAAACGGCAGAAGGGTTACGCCCCGAGCACGACATCTTCAAGCAACTCATCAAGCTGCAAAACACATTGCGTCACATGATGGGCGAAGATCTGATCACCCATCTTGGATTAGACTATTACCAGGAGTTGGTCGAAGCACTTTAATTTAGTTTATAACTGATTGTTCTTGATGCGTTCTTTTCCGTTAAGGACAATCAGTTTCATTTAAAAATGACTTTACACAAACTCATTGCGTCCTTTTTCGGAATAGGATATATCGGCAAGGGCTCCGGCACAGTTGCGGCAGTCGTTGCATGTATCATCTGGTATTTCACCGGGCTGGGAAGCAACTGGGTGGTGGCCACTACCCTCACGATTGGAGTAACCATCATGGGTACCTGGTCTTCGAATAACATGGAAGACGTATGGGGCCATGATAGCAGCCGGGTAGTGATTGATGAAGTGGCAGGCATGTTAATCAGTTTGCTATTCGTTCCGCTGAACTGGAAGTACGTATTAATTGCCCTGGTCTTGTTCCGCTTCTTCGATATCGTGAAACCACTGCTCATCCGCAGGATGGAAGACCTGAAAGGCGGATGGGGCGTGATGATGGACGATGTGCTCGCCGGTGTTTATGCGAATGTACTGGTGCAGGTAGTGATTTACTTTCACTGGCTTGAATAGTATGATCACCTTTCTGAAATCACAATTGACTTCCATTGTGGCGACAGCAGTTGATTTTGCTGTTTCCATTGCTGGTGTAACGTTTTTCGGACTGGCCTATGGAGTAGCAAGCGGAACAGGAAATCTGGCTGGAGCCATTACCGGTTTTTCATTAAACAGGAGATGGACATTCAGCATTAAAAAAGATAACGTATGGATGCAGGCAGGAAGATACGCACTGGTATGGTGCGGCTACTTTGCACTGAACGTGATGCTGGTAACAGCAATCACCATGTATACATCCATCAATTACATTATTGTAAAAATAGGCGTAGCAATTGTGCTCAGTGCCGGCTACAACTATGGGTTATATAAAAAATATGTCTTCAGGTAGAAGTTTAGTGTTCAAGCAAGGTCAGTTCATTCTTAGTTCAGTTCTCTTTTTTCTGAGCCTGGCTACTGCTTTGGCGCAAACTTCCGTGAAGGGCATTATCATCGACTCAAAAACAAAGGAACCCATTCCTTTTGTCAATGTTTATTTCAGAGGTGCTACCCAAGGTGTAGCTACCGATCTGGAGGGGCGCTATACGATTCATTCCGATAAGCTACAACCGGAAATACTGTTCTCCTTTCTGGGTTATAAAACAGTGGTGAGGAAAATCACGGCATTCGATCAGACAATCGATGTACGCCTGGTATCCGAATCACAAGTACTGGACGAGGTCATTGTCCGGTCGGGCAAAGTAAAAGAAAAGTACAGCAACAAGAACAACCCGGCCGTTGATCTGGTGCGGGAAATGATCGCTCACAAAAACCAGAACCGTATTGAAAGTTATAATTATGTGGAGTATGAAGAATATGAAAAACTGCAGGTATCGATCAGTAATGCTTCCAACAAATTCAAAGACCGCAAGATATTCCGCAAGTATCAATTTCTCTTCGATAACGTAGATACCACTACTATTCCTGGTAAAGCATTATTACCCATCTATCTTCAGGAAACACTCTCGGATGAATACCGTAGTAAATCACCCGAAAGGAAAAAAAGTGTGGTCAAAGCCAATCAGAAGGTAAGCTTTGAAGAATACGTGGATGATCAGGGAATGACCACCTACCTCAATTATCTGTATAATGATATTGACATCTACAATAACAATATCACCTTACTTACCAACCAGTTTCTTAGCCCTATTGCAGACCTCGCTCCTACTTTCTATAAATTTTATATCACGGATACACTCAAGGACACCACACCTCATCTTGCTGAATTAACTTTTATACCTCGTAACACAGCAGGCTTCCTGTTTCAGGGAAAACTGTATGTCACCCTGGACAGCAACTATGCCGTGCAAAAGCTGGACATGAGTGTCAATAAAAACATCAACCTGAACTGGGTACGCGAGTTATACATATCGCAGGAATTTGAGCAGGCCTCTGACGGTCGGTATCACATGGCGAAAAGTCGTATGCGTGCTGACTTTGGCTTATCCGATAACCGCGGTGGAATTTTCGGAGAACGGGCGATCTCATACAAAGGGTTTACCATTAATAACGAACGGCCTGAAAGTTTTTACCAGGAGAAAAAACAAACACTGGCCGAAAAAAATATTCAGAATACAGATACTGAATTCTGGAACAGTCACCGGCACGATTCCCTTTCACGATCCGAGTCTAAAGTGTACCAGAACATTGACAGTCTGAAGAAGATGCCATCCTTCAAGCGAGCTGCGGATATTGCTACGCTTTTATTGGCCGGATATAAATCGTTTGGCAAATGGGAGGTTGGTCCGGTGAATACCTTTTACAGTTTCAACCCCGTAGAAGGCTTCCGTTTGCGTGTGGGGGGAAGAACAACGCCACGGTTTAATGAAAAACTGTATTTTGAAACGTATGCGGCTTACGGATTCAAAGATGAGAAATGGAAATATTATTTAGGAACAACTTACTCCTTCACCGGCCGGTCGATATGGCGTTTTCCACTTCGCACCCTCAGAGTCAATTATCAACGGGACACCAAGATTCCCGGTCAGGAGTTGCAGTTCATTCAGGAAGACAACTTCTTACTTTCATTCAAGCGCGGTGTCAACGACAAGTGGTTGTATAATGATATTGTGAACGTAGAGTACCTGCATGAGTTTGAAAATCACTTCTCCTACAAACTTGGATTTAAAAACTGGAGACAAACACCTGCAGGAGGGCTGCGCTACGAAATACAAAATGGAGAGGAGAAAACGCCCGTTGAGAACCTGACTACTTCCGAATTTTCAGTCGAGCTACGCTTCGCACCGCGTGAGCAGTTTTTTCAGGGCAAACTGTATCGTGTTCCCATTCCGAACAACTATCCTATTGTCACCCTAAGGGCAATTACCGGCGTGAAGGGACTATTCAACGGACAGTACAGCTATCAAAACGTAGCATTAAATATTTACAAGCGCGTTTATCTTTCACAGCTGGGCTATACCGATATGGTGCTGGAAGGCGGGCATATTTTTGGTAACGTCCCTTTTCCGCTTATGGCCATTCATCGTGCCAACCAGTCGTATTCGTACCAGCTTCAGTCGTATAACCTGATGAACTTCCTGGAGTTTGTCAGTGACCAGTACGTGAGTCTTAATATGGATCATTATTTCAATGGATTTATTTTCAATAAGATTCCGTTATTTAAAAAACTGAAATGGCGTGAGGTGGCTACTTTTAAGATACTTTACGGAAGCATTCGTAAGCAGAATGATCCGAATTTCAATCCATCACAGTACCGTTTCCCGGTGAATGCAGACGGAGTTTCCACCACGTATTCGCTGGCAAGGGAACCTTATATGGAAGCCAGTGTTGGTATAGCTAATATATTCAAGTTCTTCCGGCTGGATGCGGTAAAACGTTTCTCTTATTACGATCATCCGGAGATTGCCAAGTGGGGACTTCGGGGAAGATTTAAAATGGATTTTTAACATGAATAACATTACACAGAACTACTCAACTACCGCTGAAATGGAAAAGAAACCATTGCGTATTGTACTACAGCAGTTGATCTACAAAGGGATCAATCCTTTTGTAAAATTCCTGATTCGGATTGGCTTTACCCCCAATGGAGTGACTACTGTAGGGATGATCCTGAACATCGGTGTAGCGGTGATTTTTATCATCGGTGCTGAATCCGGCAATCGTGGCGAGCTGGGGTATATCGGCTGGGCCGGGGCGCTGGTGCTCTTTGCCGGATTGTTTGATATGCTCGATGGGCAAGTTGCCCGCCTGGGAAAAATGAGCTCCACTTTTGGAGCACTGTACGATTCCGTTCTCGATCGCTATAGCGAATTGATTCTGTTTCTGGGCATCAGTTATTACCTGGTGGCACATCACTACTTCCTGAGTTCACTGTTTGCGTTCATCGCACTCATCGGTTCGATGATGGTAAGTTATGTACGAGCCCGCGCAGAAGGGCTTGGAGTGGAATGCAAAGGTGGGTTGATGCAGCGGCCGGAACGTGTGGTGCTCATCGGGGTATCCGCTATTTTGTGTGGCGTTGCTTCCATCTGGCTGGGAGGCAATTATAAACTGTTTATTCCCGGCATACCTTTTCAGGTATTCGAAACCATTTCCATTTTCACCATCCCAATCACCATCATGGCAGTGCTTACCAACATCACGGCTATTAACCGTATGCGGGATGCAAAAAAATCATTGGATGATAAAGATAATCGGAAATGAAAACAGTCATTCAACTAGGTATCCTTTCACTGATCGCTTTTCAAAGCCATGCGCTCACCTTCTCCGTGGAGAAGAACGAACGTATGGACACCGATACCCTTCCTATCCCGAAAGGAATACCCAATATGTTATTCTATGTACAACGGACATTGAATAGCAATACCGTTGTCTATGAATTAAACACCAACGACAAAAATCAACTGGACAAAGATAATCCGGTCAATATCTTCTGGATTCGGTATACAGAAAACAAACAGAAGGAGGACCTGTCTTACATACAGCGGATTTATGCCTACGGGCTTAAGACCAAAAAACTAGATAACAATAACTACGAACTGCGTTTTGTATCGTACAAGAAACTTCCCTTCTACCTCACCCAATCGAAAGACAAGCAGTATCACGTGTATGCGACAATCAAAAAGAAACAGGTGATGCTGACGCGTATTTTTATACAAATAGAAGGTGGTACATTCTGGTTTCCCAACGTCGTCTTTGTGGAGTTTAAAGGCATTGACCCGGCTACGGGTGAAGTGATTACCGAACGATTCAAACCTTGATTTGGTAAAGTATGCGCATGATCAGGAAATGGAATTCCGAATTTGAAAACACAGAAGCAGAAATGTCACGCTTTGCTGTTCCGCAGGCCAAACATTATTTAACTGCTACCCTGGTTGCGGTCATTTATCCATTGTTATCCTACATTCTTATTGGCTTTAAACCCGAACAGGTACTCCTTGTTCTCATCTTTATTTCCTTTTACCTGGCTACACCCACCACGCGCAAGTTCATCACGGGCTTCTCCGTATTCCTCGTCTTCTGGGTCATCTTCGATTACATGAAGGCGTTCCCCAACTATCTTTATCAGAACGTTCACATCCGTAGTCTTCATGAGTTAGAGTTGAGTCTGTTTGGTATTTCGCAAAACAATACGCTGATTACACCGAATGAATATTGGGCACAAAACACGTCTTCTTTTCTGGATGTGGTGAGTGGTTTTTTCTATCTGTGCTGGGTACCCGTACCTTTGGCGTTTGCCGGATACCTGTTTTATAAAGATCGCTCGCTCTTTCTCAAATTTGCGTTGACATTTCTTTTGGTTAATCTCATCGGATTTACATTTTACTACCTCTACCCTGCTGCGCCACCGTGGTATGTACAGCAATATGGTTTTGATTTTATCGCAGGCACTCCGGGTAATACCGCAGGCTTGGCCCGCTTCGACCAGTTTTTCGGAATCAATCTCTTTCATTCCATGTACGCCAAGAGCTCGAATGTTTTTGCCGCAATGCCTTCGCTCCATTCCTCCTACCCGGTGATTGTATTTTATTACGGATGGAAAGCAAAACTAAAAGCAGTGAACATCCTCTTCGGTATTATTGCCATTGGAATCTGGTTTGCGGCCATTTACACCAGCCACCATTATGTACTCGATGTGCTGGCGGGGATCACCTGCGCGGTAAGCGGAATTACTTTATTCAACTGGTTGAGCAAAAGCAATGCGGCTTTCAAACAGTTTTTGAAACACTACACCAGAATTATTTCTTAGGAGTCTTCAAAACAATCTCAGCTGATCATTTGCTTTAGGCGATATTACTTTTGGTGATGTACTCTTCGGAGGGGTGGCTTTACCCAATACCGTTCGTCCTCCATACTTGTAAGACTCCGACCTTTCTTTTGCAATGACTTTATCGAACGAATCCGCGTCGGGCTCAAACCCGTTCTCCATTTGCTGTGCTATCCGGGTAAGGCTTTTGATGGCTTCCTGCTTATCCGTGTCTCCTATCTTTGCTTTCTCTACCGATGTCTTCAGTATATTGATCGTTTCATCATATATGTTGAGCGGAACAGGAAAAGGATGACCATCTTTACCGCCAAGTGCAAAGGAGAAGCGGGCCGGATCAGTAAAGCGGGAAGGTGTACCGTGTATGACTTCACTCACCAATGTCAGCGATTGAATCGTACGCGGGCCAACACCTTTCAGCAGAAGCAACGATTCAAAATCGCGAAGCTCTTTTTCATGGGCCAATGCCAATACACTTCCCAACCGTTTGAGGTGAACATCCTTCGCTCTTACATCATGATGTGAGGGCATGACGATTTTCTGAATCTCGGCAAACATGCGATCAGGATTCTCCTTGGTGATATCAAGAATACCTGACTTGGCTTCATTGGCTTTTGTATCGGTCAGATTTAAAATTTCACCTTGATTATGACCATAGATAAACGTGTGCGGATTCTCTACAAAAGAATGTACTTTCTCTGAATGCCAGTGATACCTGCGCGCCATACCGGAAGCATCGTTCATCCCTTGCTGCACAACTGCCCACTCACCGGTTTTCGTTACCACAAAGGAATGCAGGTAAATCTGAAAGCCATCCTGAATAGCGGTGTTATCCACCTTGGCTGAAAGCCGGCTGGAGCGCACTAATTCTGTTCCATTCAAGCCCGTTTGATCGGCTAAGGCAATTAACTCATTGGGAGTTTGACGTGAATGTTTTCCTTTACCTCCACAAATGTAAATCCCCAGTTCATTGAAACGTGGGTTGATCGCTCGCTTCAACGCACCCATTACGGAAGTAGTAACCCCTGATGAGTGCCAGTCCATACCCAGCACACTACCGAAGGCCTGAAACCAAAAAGGGTCACTCAGTCTGCTCAGCACCGCTGAATGTCCATATTCCAGAATAATGGATTCAACCACTGCCCCCCCTAACAAACTCATTCGCTGTGCAAGCCATACCGGTACATGGCCATAGTGCAATGGCATATCTGCATAGCGTGCTGAATTGGGTTTAGACATATCGGGAAAGAACGTAAAGAAAGGAATTAATCGTTCTTATTGCCATAAAATAATTGTGCTCTTTGAAGGAAGGGAACCTGGCCCGGGTTAATCAGCACGCTTGCCTTTTCCAATGACATCCATTCACCTCGATCGGTTTCTGGAATGGAGATCATTTTGCCGGATCGTGGGGGCCATTCCATCTCAATGGAATTGGAAGTAATTCCATTTGCTTCATCCCAATTGCCTAAAAACGTCCATACGTGCATCATTTTTCCGCTCTTCAATTTTAATGAAGCAAGAAAATGAACAGGTACCGCAGGCTGGATGCCTGTCTCTTCCATAAATTCTCTTATGGCCGCTGCTTCCAATTCCTCACCGGCTTCAGGTATCCCTTTCGGAATACTCCATACACCTTCATTCTTTTTGGCATAGAACGGACCACCGGGATGGACAAGAAAAACTTCCAGCTTGGAATTCTCCCAGCGACACATCAATACTCCTGCGGTTTGCAACGGCATACTGCCTCCAAGTTAATCCATTACATACACCGAATGCAAGCCGGAATTATAAAGCGTCCTCGGATGGGGAACAGAATGATCAACTATTGAACAAGGTGAAACTGTGTGAATAAATTCGAAGCCTGCTGTGGTAATTTATCCCCACTATTTAAGCGGGAATATAATTTTCCTCACTAAAGCTCAATACGTTTCCTATGTCTAAAACGCTGAGCAGAGTTTTCTTAATCGTACTTCTTACTCCCCTGTTGGCCTGTGCCGTGTGGTGTGGACGTGCTATCGACCGGCTATCCGATGAACGTAAGGAAGTGAAGGCGGACTATGCCGAGTTGAATAATATCCAATACGGATTATTATCGGTGGACGCCTGGCGCGATCACATCACCATGATTGTGAGCGAGCAGATTGAAGAATTTCAACTCAACCAAAAACAGGAAGCACTGCTTACCGCTCAATTAAACACCACACTCAATGCATTGGTCTCGCAGGCCCATGAGATGGTGAATGAGAAACAGAAAACACTGAAAGGAAAAATCAAGAAAGCAGCCATAAAGACATTTGTCAACTTTGATAAAGTAAGAGAACGCGTTCCTGAATTTTCCAAAACCATCATCAATGAATTGAAGAAACCACAAAGCAAAGATCGTCTTCAGCTGCTGGCTAAAGATAAATTGCGTGAATTTGCAGAACAGACGCATGACAATCTGAGCAGCAAATCCAACTTGCAAAACATACTGACCAAGTATCACTCCGCAGACGTTGCTATCTTCAATCAGAAAATATCGGCAAAGCTGGATTCCATGCAGCGGCTAACTTACTATTACACGTATGCACTTTTAATCTGCCTTTTCGTATTTCTTGTGTTATGGATCATTCTTAGAAAGCAGTCCGCGCTGCATACTCCCCTGTTTGTGATGTCCGTACTACTTGCCATGATCGTGCTGTTTGTTGGTCTCTCTGCGCCCATGATAGAGATCGATGCCCGAATAAAAGAATTGAACTTCACACTGATTGGGCGACACATGATCTTCAATGACCAGGTGCTGTTCTTTCAAAGCAAAAGCATTTTAGATGTGGTTCATATTTTGATTTCCACCCGTAAAGCAGATTCGGTAGTCGTCGGAATATTGATTCTTATTTTCAGCGTTGCCTTTCCTATTTTAAAGTTAGTCAGCACAAAGATCTACCTGCTGGGTAAAGAAAAATGGAGAGGTAATAAGGTATTGAAGTTCTTCGCGTTCAAATCAGGAAAATGGTCGATGGCGGATGTCATGGTCGTTGCCATCATGATGACGTACATCGGCTTCAAAGGAATACTGGATAATCAAATGCAGGGCTTAACCTTGCACAGCGATTCGCTGGCATCCATCGCTACCAATGAGACTTCGCTGCAGCCGGGATTTATCCTGTTCATCGCTTACGTGATTTTTGGATTAATACTGGGTGTGATTCTGAAACAAATAACGAAGCAGCAAAACAGGGCTGCTTTTTACGCACGAACTGGCCGGGCCAACGATCCGGCCGTGTTATCCATGAAACTGCCCGGCTTTGCACAAACTATTTCTAAAAAAATCTTCCCACGACCTTATTAAGATGAGAAGGGATGAGAAGGGAATGGTTTTGGCACCATAATTTTTAACGATAAAGACAACAGGTTTTAAAAAAAAATATTCACCTATTAACCAACTAAAGTCATGAGCAAGTTCGATGCAGATAATTTAACAGGCGTTAATCATACCGGGGCACATCCGAATAGCCCGGTTCGTTTTTTAACCGCTTCTTCGATCATAGGAGATAAAGTGTTCAATCCACAGGATGAAAAGCTGGGATCCATTAAAGACATCATGCTGGATATTACCAGCGGAAAAATTGAATATGTAGTAGTCGAACTGGGAGGATTTTTAGGAATGGGTGAAAAATTCTTCGCACTGCCTTTTTCCCTGCTTAAGCTGGATGCAAAAAATCAGTGCTTTATCTTAAATCAGGATAAGTCCGTATTACTTGAAGCTCCTGGCTTTGATAAAGACCACTGGCCGGAAACCAATACGCACATGTTTGATAGTTCAAGTCACTATTGGGGAAGTTTTATGGGAGTGAATACCGGAACCGAGCCGTATTGATTATTAACTGATCATCTTTCCCTTGGAAAAGCGTCTTCTTGATCGGATAGACGCTTTTTTTATTTCCATTAAAACACCTCCCCCAGATTAATAAAAAACCCGCGAGATCCCTCTGCACCGAAAGCATAATCCACAGCAAGATTGGTACGCGAATGTTTGTTGATTTTAATACGAAGCCCCGCACCACCACCCGGTATCAGCTTTCGATACTGGCTGGAAAGATCGTTTGAGAACGTTTGCACGTTGGCAAAGATCACAGCGCCCAGCAATCCATTTTTGATCAGCCGAAACCGGTATTCCGATTCGGCATACGACATATTCATCGCACGGTATCTCCCTTGTATGTATCCTCTTCCGGTATTAAAAAAATCATCCCACCCGGTACTGGGCAAAAGCAAATAGGGAGGTCTGCCATAGGTTGTTAGCCAGTTGTAGTTCCACAGGGCAATAATGTTAGGCGACTGTTTCGGAAAGCGAATGTACTTCCTCAATTCCAGTATGGTGGAGTGCCAGTCAGAAGTGCTCCCCATCCACTTGGTATTGATGCGATAGCGAACACTCGCATACCATCCTCCCAGCGGATTGACCTGATTACCGCGGGTATCATACGTACCTTGCAACGAAATACCGGATGCGGTTTCATTGCTGCGCAAACCATATTGTTTGAAACTGGTGTTTGCTGAGGGCGGATTCGTCTCAGCGATATTCCAGAAATGATCCAGATAATACCCCGCGCCAACAAATAAATTGGGCGATACGCTTCTTAAAAACGACTGATGAATTTTAAGGTAGGAGAAATTGATGGAGTACCCCTCGGCCACTTTTGTATTGGCACCCAATCCAAAAGTCTGCGATGGATAATCCATGAAGCGAAAATCGGAAATCAGGTTATACTTTTTGGTGGACAGATTGATATAAACCGGAAGAATAACCTGACGGTATTGCGTATACGATAAACTGACCAGAGCGGTAGAGGTTATTGAGCGATCTTCTTGGTCGAGGTAGAATAAGGTATTGGCGGCCAGCAATACAGCAAAACCCGTTTGCAAGGTATAGCCCCCTGCCGGAACCAGTGTAAATTCAAAATTTCTTTTTTGCGCCTGATACAAAGGCAGATCGGCTTTGTAATGGGTGAGCGCATGAAACAGATCGATCACATCCCGCTCCTTGTCCTGCGCACCGGAGTTATCTTCCTGCTGCGTGATGCCTTCAATGGGTGTGAGGGTGGAGTCTCTGATACCCTGTGCGCGGGCATAACCCGTTGCAAGCATTACAAAAGCGATCAGGGCAGCGAGTTGCCTGCACAGCCGCCTGCCGTTGTGGACCAAATCAATTCCATTTTTCACCCGGCCTGCTTATCAAATAGGAGAATTTCAACTGCATATTTCGTCAATACTACCGACTGATTGAGAGCAGGGAAGGCACATCATGTCACATCAAAAAATCAATTTTAAATACCACTGTTTTGTCTCAAATTCTCAATATCTTTCAAGCGGTTGTATCATTCAACCGACCACACTACCTTCATGGATACATCAGGCAACCACCACCACAAGCTTTCTGCGGCAGGTGTTCTCGTAGCACTCGGTATTATTTATGGTGACATCGGCACCTCACCTATCTACACGATGAAATTCATTGTCGGTGATCGCCCCATTACCGAAGACCTGGTCCTGGGAGCGGTATCCTGCGTGCTATGGACGCTCACACTCATCACCACCATCAAGTACATCTACCTGGCATTAAATGCCGACAACAAAGGGGAAGGTGGAATCTTTGCCTTGTATGCCCTGGTACGAAAATTCAAAGCGAAATGGGTACTGTATCCGGCCATTATCGGTTGTTGCACATTGGTGGCCGATGGGTTCATTACTCCTGCCATCAGCGTGTCTTCCGCTGTAGAAGGGTTAAGGTTGATCTATCCGCAAATACCCACCACCAGTATTGTAATCGTTATCCTTATCTTGCTTTTTGTATTTCAGCAATTCGGTTCTTCGGTAGTAGGTAAAACTTTTGGGCCGATCATGTCTGCCTGGTTTGTAATGCTCGCGGTGTTAGGCATCAGCCAGCTTGCTCAAAACCCCATCATTCTCAAATCCATCAACCCACTGTATGCGATTAACCTGATTGCTCACTACCCACACGGATTCCTATTACTCAGTGGCGTATTTCTTTGTACCACCGGAGCTGAAGCCTTGTATTCTGATTTAGGCCATTGTGGAAAAGAAAACATTCGCATCAGCTGGGCGTTTGTCAAAACCTGCCTGTTGTTAAACTACTTCGGGCAAGGGGCATGGCTATTAACCCAGCAAGGGCAACACCTGGGTGAACGGGTTCCCTTCTTCGCGATCATGCCCGAATGGTTTTTGATTTTTGGAGTGATCATCGCTACCATGGCTACGGTTATTGCAAGCCAGGCTTTGATCTCCGGCACGTTCTCATTAATCAATGAGGCGATGAAACTGAAGCTGTGGCCCAACTCCCGCGTACGCTATCCGAGCGTATCCATGGGCCAGATGTACATTCCTTCCATGAACTGGATATTGATGTTTGGAAGCATACTGGTAGTGATCATCTTCAAAGAATCATCGGCCATGGAAGGTGCTTACGGGCTGGCCATCACGGTAAACATGCTCATGACTACATCGCTGCTGGTTTATTATTTCTCAACGGTGAAAGACTCCACTTACCGGTCTTCTATCTTAGCCGTTGTATTCTTTGCCCTGGAAGGAATGTTTCTGGTCTCTAACCTGCATAAGTTTGAACATGGCGGCTGGTTTACTTTTCTCATTGCCCTGCTCTTATTCTTTCTCATGTTCATCTTACTTCAGGCCCGAAAGCTAAGGCAACTTCATACTGATTTCGTTGATCTGAAGCATTACGAAGTGATGTTGCAGGATTTACAAAATGACATGAGCGTGAGCAAAGAAGCGACCAATCTGGTCTACCTTTCTCTTGCCGATAGCCGGCGATACATTGATTCCAACATTATCTATTCCATATTCAAAAAACGCCCCAAGCGGGCTGACGTATATTGGTTTGTACATGTTAACACGGTAGACAGTCCATTCACGAGCAAGTACACCGTCGAAACCATCATACCCAGAAAAGCATTTTTCATCAATATCAAACTGGGATTCAAAACGCCACACCGCGTAAGCATTCTTTTCAATTCGATTATCCGCGAAATGGCAGACAACGGAGAAATCGATTTGATAAGCCCTTACCCTGCACTGAAGCAACACGGTATGATGAGTGATTTCAAATTCATACTCCTCAACTCCTGGGCATCGGCCGATAGTGACATCTCTACATTCAATCAATTTATCATCACCGGTTATCGCATCATCAAATCGTTCAGCTTGTCTACGGAAGAAATGTACGGGTTGGAAACGGCCAATATCGAAAACGAAAAAGTGCCGATACTCGTAGGGCCAATGGCCAAAGTAAAAATCAAAAGAGAGGAGAAAAACACTCCTTCCTGATCCTTTTGTATTCCGAATCATTCATGGCATGCTATACCTCACACAGCTGATCTATATAAAAGAAGGACAGGAATTGGTTTTCGATCAGTTCGAAGCCATTGCTATTCCTGCTATCGCTAAATATAACGGGCAGCTCTTATTTCGGCTGAGGCCTGCCGTAAACGCCTTTATCGAAATAGCTATCGAGCAACCTTATGAAATTCATCTGGCCGAGTTTGCTTCAGAAGCCGACTTTCAGCAGTTCATACAGGATGAAGACCGAAAGCGGTTCTTGCATTTGAAAGAACAATCGATCCGATCCGTTTGGTTGATTAAGGGAACAAAGCTGTGACCAAATTAAGTGAAACAGAGGGCTACAAATGCCAACTCTCTCTTCTAAAATGAATAGGTGATTTAAATGATGCCAAGTCAAAAATTGGCCGGGGTATAATTAAAGAAGCCCGGTCCTCACCGGGCTTCTAACCCCAAAAACCAAACCCCTCAACAGGGAATGAATTTGTACTGTAAAAGTATAAAATTTTATAAATCCTGCTCACCTTCACCCATAAAATTCAAAAAATATTTTGTCGTCAGCGGCCAAGTCACAAAAAAGCGGGTGTCCTGCTTTTTTAAGGCGTTCAAAGGCCATTACACCTGGCGAAAAATAGGGTTTGAATGCACTTTCCAAGAAGGAAGTGTCATTGCGTGGGGCAGGAAGCGCTCCTCTCTATTTTAATGGTGCCGATGACCTCGCTTGCCTTCACGGGAACCGAAATGCCTGCCATGATGGTCGGTCGTTGTTTCGTTGTGGTGATGATGAGTAAACAGAATCAAATGAAAATGCCGCTTCTTTTCATGGCGATGGTGACGGTAATGAGCAGGATGGCGGCGAGTAGAATCAGGGGCAGCAGGCTGTGCGTTTGCCGCAATGGAGATCAGCGATATGATGCTTAGTAAAATACCTATTCGTTTTTTCATGACTTTTCTCCTTTAGACAATGAATCGTTTCCATTTATTCCCCATGAACCGGTTTAAATCGTGCAGGTAAATCCAAACTCACTTTATTGGGTACTGACAGCAGAATGTCAAACCGATGAAAATATTTTTACGCTGAGGGAATAATACGGAGAATTCACTTGTCTAACCGAACGAAAGCCAATAATCAAATAATCACCGTACATGAACCAGCAAAGCGATGACGATTTATTAGAAGCTTCCAGAAGAGGAGACATGAATGCGTTTCGCATCCTGGTAGATAGGAATGAAAGCAAAGTAGCCGGTATAATCAAACCCATGCTGGGTGACACTCCCGAAGCCGTTGACATTGGCCAGGAAGTATTCATTCGGTTTTACGAATCACTGGACAAGTTTAAAGGCGAGTCTTCATTGAGTACCTACCTGATTCGCATTGCGATTAATCTTTCACTGAATGAACTGAAGAAAAGAAAAAGGCGCAATTCTTTCTTTAGCCCGGAGGAAGCAGGAATGCACGTGAATGCCGACAATGAACAAACGGATTGGAAGGATGTGCTTCATCACGAACTCAATAACCTGGAAGCTGAATTTAAATCAGTCGTTACCCTGCGAATGATTGAAGGATATTCCACAGAAGAAACGGCAACCCTCCTCAACATACCACTGGGGACCGTACTATCCCGGCTTTCAAGAGCGCAGAAAAAATTAAAGACAATGCTTGCCAACTATTTATAAAGCTATGACACCACAGGAAATAGAAGAGTTGTTCATCCGATCGCTGGACACCTTCTTGACGGCCAAAGAGCAGGAAACATTAATCCATCAGCTGGAGAAAAATCCCCCGCTGGCGAAGCAACTCTATGGTCATCGAAAAATAAGAGAATCCTTGAAGAGAAAATCTCCGGCTTCGTTTGGGTATCACTTTGCCGAAAAACTAACCGCGCGTATTGAGAACACAGGCGTAATTATTGAGCGGCAGATTTTCACTTTCTTTAAAAAATACCAGCTGCTGGCGGCGGGTGTTATTGTAGGGTTGCTGGTTCTGAATACGCTATTTTCCGAGAGAGTGACCATTGATGCCACGTTTGGCTTAGATCAGTCCACCAGCACGGAGACCACTCCCTCCGACCAGATTATTTCATTTGATTTTTACAAGACGTTAAATACTGATTTATGAATAGTGAGCGAAAGAAAGCCGTGTTGACATTAGCAGGCACATTGATCATTGGTATTTTTCTTGGATTACTTGTACCCGGATTATTTCATAAAGTGAGAGAACGAGGAGGTAATCATCGAGGAAGAGCTGATGGTGGAAGAGAATCGGAAAGCAAGAAAGAATGGTTTACCGGAACGATCTATCGTATTCTACAACCGGATAGTATTCAGGCAAAAAAAATCAAGCCGGTAACCGAATGGGCTTCACATCAAATCGATTCACTGGAAGCTTCTTCCAACCGGGGGTTAGCCAATGTACTGGATTCGGTCAAGAAACAACTCCAGCCAATCATTACCGAAGAGCAATTCAAACGGCTGGATGAATTTGATAACAGAGCCAAAGGTCGTTGGCGCGGAAGAGGACACCATTGATTCGTTCTGTAACATTCATTCAACACCTGACAAAAAAAACGCCTATCCCCCATCCCAATCAGATGATAGGCGTTTTTAATTCTTGACGCTGCATGGAGTTTCGATTTCAGAGAGGAAGCCAAAGCATTAGCTGGGTTGAAAAGTCCATTTTGAAATTTCAATAGCGGCTTTGTCAGGGAAAGGAAAACAATAACACCGAGCGGTACCCGATCTCTTGTTCGTTTTAAGAGCAGATGCTTCAAGCCGATCACTGTCCTTGTCGCTTGAGGCTGTAGAGGGAAAGTCTTCCCCATGGCTACCTTTCCCACATGTTCTTTTTACTGAAACCGATTTCGATCAAAAGAAAATCTGCAATACGCACATTTTTAATACATGCAGATTTTCAGGAGAAGTCAAACTATTAAATTGATACTTCAAACATAACACTGAGCTGTCATGAAAACCTTAAAGTCTCAGGGAGGTGACGATACTCCCTCTGTGTATTTTGACAAAGACAACGGAGTCTTTGAAATCTCCGGCCGGTCTTTGCCTGAAGATGTTGTCACCTTTTTTTCTCCCATTATGGATTGGGTGACCTCCTACAGCGAACAACCTAATCCATCTACTGATTTCATTTTCAAACTGGATTACTTCAATACTTCTTCTTCGAAGCTTATCCTTGACCTGATCATAAAATTAAAATCGATACCCGGCACCAGAATAATTTGGTATTACCTGGATGGAGATGAAGAAATTCTTGAAGCCGGTGAAGAATTTTCTGAGCAAGTGGACATTCCTTTTGAATTCCGGAAACATTAGAATTACCACTACCTTAAGCACCTCTCCGCTCACCAGAATGGTGGAAGAAAGCGCTGACATTACAGTAAGCAGATGGAGAAGAAAATCGGGCTGGGGACAAGGTCATAATTCGCTGAACAAAGAGAAGTCAGCTATTCTCTGCCGGATGGCACCCATATCGTAAAAGTCGATCCCTTATGCTCCTCGCTTTGCACTTCAATATGACCACCATTTTTCCCGATCAATTGATTACAGATCATCAAACCTAATCCTGTACCTTTTTCCTTATCTGTACCTGATCGTTGGTTTTCGTTGCGGAATTTAAACAATGAGTCCATGATCTGTGGAGGAATTCCTACTCCGGTATCCGTAATTATTATTCCGGTTTTACCATTCTCCTGCACGGTTTCGATAGCGATAGATCCTGATGCCGGTGTGAATTTGATCGCATTACCAATGATGTTCCGAATCACAATTTTCAACTGATATACATCGGCATACGCGGTATGCTTGCGATTGGTATATCGGATTTCAACTCCCTTCCGATCGATGGCTGACTGCCAGAAACTAAGTGCCCTTGTAATTACATCGTTTACCGCTAAGTTCTTCGGTTTGACCTGTAATCCTTCCATCTGACTTTGCGCCCATTGCAGCATATTGTCAAGGGTACCCGATACATTCTTATATGCCTCTGTTAATTTAATAAACAGCTCCTGGCGCTGTTCCTCATCGATATCACCGCTACTCATCAATTCAAGTACACCATGCAGACTGGCAAATGGAGCTCTCATGTCATGGCTGATAATCGAAAACAGTTTTGTCTTCGTCTGATTCAATTCAAATAAATCTCTATTCTGCTCCTCCACCTTTTGATTGGTGGCCATCAGTTGCGCATTGAGTTTTACTTTCTGCTGATGGCGCGAGAAAAACACCATCAGGATGACCAGAAAAGAAATCGCTACGACCACCGCTAGTGCAAATTGCAAATTGGACTGTTTCAGCTTACCGGATTGAATGGCATTCTCTTTCTCCAATCGTTCCTTGGCCAACTCATTCTCCTTAAGATGAATGTAGTTAATCTTATTTTCCTTCTCTTCATCAAAAACACTGTCCCGATAGGCTTTCATCATCATCGACATTTCATAAGCTTCCCGGAACGAATGCTGATGAGCGTACAATTGGGTAAGCGTTTCTGTGGCATGAACAATGTCCCACTTGGCTTTTATCTTTTTCGCCAGGGTGAGGCTCTTCAATCCCAGTTGTATTCCCTGATCATACTTGCCCTGGGCATCACAAATTTTAGCAAGGCCAACAAGCGACAAGCATTCTTCCCAATTACTTGTAAATTCCTGATAATGCAGCGCCTGGCGGAAAAAGGTCTCCGCTTCCTCATAATCTTTCAAATGATAATACACCATTCCTAATCGGTTGAAGCTCATTCTAATTATCCGGTGAAGGCCTATTTCGCGGCTTTGACTCAAGGCCCTTTTCAAATAGTGAAGCGCACTGTCATAGCGTTTCATGGCATCATAAGCCAGACCGATATTAAAGTTGTTAATACTTTGGCGATCCTTGTTGTTAATCGTTTTACCTTCCCGGACGCCTTTCTGATGATATCCAATGGCGATATCATTTCGCCCTTGTGTCTGATAGATTAAACCGATGTAATTATAACAAGAGGACAATCCGTAGTGATCCTGAAGTTGTTCATAGGAATGGAGTGCTTCCATAACGAAAGGAAGCGCCTCGTCATACTCGCCAAGCATATAGTGGGCCTGTCCGGCCAGCGTTTTATTATCCGCGCTTATTTTAGATAATGGATCAGCTTCCAGAAGTTGAATGGCCTTCATAAAATACCGGAGTGCAGAATCCGGATAATCATATATGAGTGCCTTTCCCGTCCGCGTCAGGGCGTTCACCTGCATCGTATCGGGCGCATTTATTTTGTCATTGGACTGCGCGGAAGCAGCAAAACACAGTAACATCAATAAGGTGCTCCAAGAAAAGCCATGCCGTAAAATCATTACTACAGTAGTCCACAATGGACCTGCATTACCTCTGATTCCTATTACCACACGTCTTCGTTTCATGCTCAAATGGAATAAAACACCTCCATAAAGAATCTGTCTCTGTAAAAATAAAAACACTTTTCGATTAAAGTGTCATCTCTGGATTACCATACTGATAACGGGGAAGAGAAAAAGTAATCAAGAGGAAAACGAAAAAAATCAAGAC
>JAHEZH010000032.1:20647-45591 GCA_023251155.1 Flammeovirgaceae bacterium
CTGCCTCAGATGAGAGCATGCAACTATCGCATTACTTGGATACTAAACTGAATCCGGACAAGTATCTATGAGACGAGTGAACTTGACAGGTAAAAGGAGTAATTGACTTAATATTTCCAGAAAAATTACACTTGGGCGGAGAGCAAGTTCGGACCACCTATATGAATGAGTTTTTGGAGCTTATCTGCATGGTAGATAGTGGCTTACAGGAACAAAAAAACGGACAACCAATGAATTTCATCAGTTGTCCGCTGGGGAGGTTCCGAGCGGATTCGAACCGCTGTAGGAGCTTTTGCAGAGCTCAGCCTAGCCACTCGGCCACGGAACCATTTGATAGTGCAAAGCTAACAATAGAAGGCATTAAATAAAAAAGGTGACCATTATTTCAGGTCACCTTTTCCAATTTATACCGGAAGGTTATTCACCTTTAGTTCCAGACATTTTCTCCTTCAACGCACTCAATGCTTCAAGATCGCCAAGGGTGGATTTCTCACTTTCCTGGTTGATCTTATCGATTGTCTTGCCTTTAGCAGGAGCTGCTTTTTTCTTAGCCGCTGCCGCAGCGGCTGCAGCTGGTGCTGCCTTCTCTTCTTCAGCTGACCAGGTCGCTTTGTGGCTCAGCACAATTCTGCGGTCATCTTTAGAGAACTCAAGCACTTTGAAATCAAGGCTGTCTCCAGCTTCGATCTTGCCACCGTCTTCTTTCACTAGGTTTTTCGCAGAGCAGAATCCTTCAATACCGTATGGTAATTCAAGAACCGCACCCTTATCGTTTTTGCTGATTACGGTTGACTTATGCACCGATCCGATCGTGAAGATCGTTTCGAAAGTATCCCAAGGGTTTTCTTCCAAATGCTTATGGCTAAGAGCTAATCTGCGGTTAGCCGCATCCAACTCCAATACCTTCACATCCAAAGACTCACCTACCTTGATGAACTCCGAAGGGTGTTTCACCTTTTTAGTCCAGCTCAGGTCAGATACGTGTACCAATCCATCGATACCTTCTTCCAGTTCGATGAACAAGCCGAAGTTAGTGAGGTTACGCACTACACCTTTGTGAGTAGTACCTACTGCATACTTCTGCAATACATCCTGACGTGTCCAAGGATCTTCCGTCAGTTGTTTAATACCTAATGACATCTTGCGCTCTTCGCGGTCGATAGTCAATACCACGGCTTCGATTTCGTCACCTACCTTGATGAAGTCTTGTGGATTGCGCAAGTGTTGTGACCAGCTCATTTCACTTACGTGAATCAAGCCTTCAACGCCGGGTTGCAATTCAAGGAATGCACCATAGTCAGCTACGTTAACGATCTTGCCTTTCACCTTAGAGCCAACCTGAATGTCGGCAGGAAGAGCAGCCCAAGGATGAGGAGTAAGTTGTTTCATACCCAAAGAGATACGTTTCTTATCCTGATCGAAGTCAAGCACAACCACCTTAACGGTTTGATCCAGCTTAAGTACTTCTTCCGGATGATTGATACGTCCCCATGAGATATCCGTGATGTGGAGCAATCCGTCAACACCACCCAGGTCGATGAATACACCGAAGTTGGTCATGTTCTTGATCACACCTTCCAACACCTGGCCTTTATCCAGATTAGTAAGGATAGCTGCCTTTTGTTGTTCGATATCTTTTTCAATCAATACCTTATGCGATACCACTACGTTGTCGTTGGTGTAGTTGATCTTCACCACTTTCACTTCGATGTTCTTATTTACATAGATATCGAAATCGCGGATCGGTTTCACATCAATTTGTGAACCAGGCAAGAAGGCTTCAATGCCGAATACATCGACAATCAAACCACCTTTTGTTCTGCGCTTCACAAAGCCTTCGATCACCTCGTCTTTGTCAAGAGCTATTTGTACACGCTGCCAGCCCTTCACAAGCTTCGCTTTTCTGCGTGACAATACTAACTGGCCCATGGCGTTTTCACGCTCTTCGATGAACAAGTCCACCTTGTCACCGATTTTCAATGCAGGCTGATCTTTGAATTCAGCCAATGGCACAAGACCATCTGACTTGAAACCAATGTTCAGAATAACATCACGATCATTGATCCCTACTACCACACCTTCTACGACTTCGCTTTCGTCAACCGAAGTAACCGTGCCTGAGTACAGGTTCAACAGGTTTTCGCGATCGGATTTGGAATAGCCTTCACCAAAACCTTTGCGGTCGAATGCTTCCCAATCGAAATCGGCTGTAGATACCGATGCCGCTGATGCTTTACGCGCAGTAACATCTTTGATCATGCGGCTGATACCTTCTTCTTCTTCTGCCTTGCGTGCAGCGCGAAGAGCAGCCAGCTCGTCATTCTCTTCTACTTCAATCTTTTTTACTTCGATTGCTTTTGCTTTAGGAGCTTTTCCTTCCGCTTTAGGTGCCTTAGATTCAGGACCTTTTTTTTCTATTTTAGCCATAAATGCGCTATGCCCTGTTTGAATACATGCAGCAAACGGGCTTTTTGCTGCAAATTTGGGTTTAACAATACTCTTTACAAAAAAAGAGCCCCACTCGATAGAATGGGGCTGCAAATGTAATGAGAATTTCTAATATTTTCTAACTATTCCAGGTCTTCGGGTTTCAGTGTGCCGGTGGCATAATCCATCAGTACTTTCTGGAACAACAAACGAAATTCGGATTGCGCCTTGTCGGTTTGCGCCTGAACGTAGTTCTTGTTGGCCGTAATAAAGTCGACAAAGTTGGTTACTCCAAGCTCATAGCGCTCCTTTTCATAGCCAAAAGCAATCTCGGCCGCTTTTTCCTGCTCAATAGAGGCCACAAATGTCTTTCGGTAAAGCTTGAAATTCTGATAGTTGCGAAGCACATCTGTTTTCACCTGTACTTCCGCATTTTTAGTCAGCTGCTGTGAGTTTCGGTACGTCATTTTTTGTTGAAAATGACGCGTACGGTTCTGAAAAATCTGGCTGCCACCCAAGATTGGAATGTAAATCTGAACACCATAGTTCTTATACAAGTTATCCGTCTTAAACTGTGTACTGAAAGGACGGGTGCTTGCATCTCCATGTGAATTATTATAACCAGATCCCAGGTTTGCAAATGCACTGATGGTAGGCGTCATCGATGCCCAGGCGGCCTTGGTTGCATACTTCGCTGCTTCTTCGTTTTTCTTCGCGCGCAAATAATCACCTCTGCTTTTTAAACCGATATCAATCAACGCATTCAACTCTGCAACATCATCTCCTGTGGTATTTACATCCCAGGCGGGTTTTGCCACGTCAAATTCCTCAGTGGGGTCCATCAGCAGAATCTGAGTCAGCAATCCTTTATCATTAATCAACGTGATCTCTGCCTGCAATGCCTTAATCTCGGCAGCTTTGGTCTGTGACTCCTGATTGTACTGATCAACAGGCGATTTAGCTCCCAGATCCACTTGTGCCTTTACCTGTTCCAATTGTTTTTGCAATACATTGAAATTCTCCAATGCAATTTTCAACAATTCAGCATCGAGCAACACCGTGAGGTACTGAGCCGAAATACTGTTGATCACATCCTGAGCCGTACGGTTCACATAATACGACTGTGCCTCCAGAGCACTGATGTACGATCTTGCCGTATTCACCTGACTCAATCCATTGAACAGCGTGATGTTTGCATTAATAGAACCGGATATACGATCTGTTACCCCGTTAATTACCCTGCCTTCGTTGGTATTGAAAAAGTTACCATTGGTTTGTTGAGCAGTACCATTGGCTGACAGCGTGGGACCAAGACCCACGATGGATTGTGTGCGTTGCATCTGGGCCAGCTCAAGATTATTCTTCTGCTGATTTAACAGGTAGCTGTTCTTCATAGCAATCTTAACAGCATCGTTAAAGGTCAGAATCTTCTTCTGAGCATAAGAAGGTAGTGAAGTTAAAAATCCTAAGGTGACTAGTACAACAACTGCTCTTTTCATTTTATTGGTTTAAAGTCTCTTTTCAACTTGTACATCAGACTGTACCGCACCATCGGCAATGGTGACGATACGTTTTCCATATTGTGCATTTTCTTCGGAGTGCGTTACCTGTATGATGGTAATGCCTTCATCATTCAGTTTTTTGAAGATCTCCATGATATGTCTTCCTTGCTCGGAATGAAGATTTCCGGTAGGCTCATCGGCAAGTATCAGTTTAGGCTGCCCCACAATAGCACGGGCTATACCGACCAGCTGCTGTTGCCCTCCTGACAATTGCTCCGGAAACAAATCCTTCTTCGCTACCATATTGAAGCGATCCAGTAATTCGGCTACCATGCTTTTGCGCTGATTGCCATTTACTCCTTTGTAGAGCAAGGGGGTTTCAATGTTTTCATAAACGGTAAGCTCGTCAATGAGATGATAGGCCTGAAAGATGAAGCCGATGTAATTCTTATGCATCTCGCTCTTCTGCTTCTCTTTCATTTTATGAACCGGCTCATCAAAGAAGTAGTACTCCCCTGCCGAGGGCTCATCGAGCATACCGATGATGTTCATCAAAGTGGATTTACCGGAACCACTGGGGCCCATAATGGTAACAAACTCACCTTGCTCCACTGCCAGGTCTATGCCTTTCAGAATAAAGGTCCGCTGAAAGCGGGAGTCGATATACTTATCGATGTTTTGAAGTTTTATCATAAAGTGTTTGGGTTAAGTCAATAACAATGCCAGTGGCAATTTTACTGATTAGACGTGTGATTTTAGCATTAGTTGCATTATTTCCGTCCGCTCATGAAAAAAGGTGTCCGAAAGCGGATACAGCCGTGGTACGGACGTTAATCGCTGGAAATCAAAAATGAATCATGGAAACGACTCAGCTAATTTCCTCCCATTCTCTTTTTGAACAATACACTTTTCGAACTACTTCCTATCCAGTAGCTTCACCAGATCCGAAAGATGATTGGCTTCGGAGGCCGGCTTATCATGCCTCCATCGCTTTATCCGTGGAAAGCGTAACGCAATGCCTGATTTATGGCGGGTTGATTTCTGAATTCCTTCAAAGGCCAGCTCAAACACCAACTCTGGCTTTACACTTCGTACCGGCCCGAAACGCTCCATGGTATTTTGCTTTACCCAGCGATCTACTTTGCCGATCTCTTCATCAGTTAACCCACTGTAGGCTTTAGTGAAGGGAACCAACTGATTGCCATCCCAGACAGCAAAGGTATAGTCCGTATATAAGTTGGCCCTGCGACCGTGCCCACTCATGGCGTAGATCATCACCGCATCGATGGTGAAGGGATCTACTTTCCATTTCCACCAGTCGCCCTTTCTGCGGCCATCCCGATAGATGGACTCTTTCCGCTTCAGCATAATGCCTTCACTGAGAAATTCACGTGAACGCAAGCGCATGTCCGTTAGCTCTTGCCACGAAGTAAAATCAACTACAGGTGAAAGCCGAAGCACCGGATTATTCAAAGGCAAAATAACCGCTTCCAGTTTCTTTCGCCTGTCTTCCAGTTTCCATTCACGCACATCCTGCCCTTGCCACTCAAGCAGGTCATACGTAACGAAAGCAACGGGCACCTCTTTCAATAGCTTTGCGCTGATGGTCTTTCGCCCGATACGCGTTTGCAGGTGCTGAAACGTGAGCGGACTAAAATCTTTGAAGGGCAATATCTCTCCATCCAGTACGGTTCCATCCGGAAGTAAATTGATAAACGCTTCGTACTCCGGATACTTATCCGTTACCAGTTCCTCCCCTCTGGACCAAACAAATAATTGACGCTCCCGCACAATCACCTGACCGCGTATGCCATCCCATTTCCATTCGGCCTGCCATTGTAAAGGATCACCCAGTCCCTCCGTTGTATCTTCCAGTGCATAGGCCAGATAAAAGGGATACGGCCGGGAGATATCACTGGTTTCTTCCGAGAAAACCAGTTGCTGAAAGTCTCCCTGCTCGGGCGACCAGTTGCCCATGAGGCGATGTGCCAACACATTTTCTTTGACTTTGCTGTACCTCGCCAGCGCTTTCACCATCAGCTGCTGCGATACTCCTACACGAAAGCCTCCTGTGATGAGTTTGTTAAACACAAAGCGTTCTTCTTCCGTCAGTCGATCCCAGGCCCAGAGTATTTTTTCTTTCTTGCCTTCAATATCGGTTGACTCCAGTGCTTTGATGTAGTTGATCCAGTGTGTCAATGAATAATCCGATTGTTCTTGGGGTGGTGGAAGTAAGAGCGTGATGGTTTCGGCAAGATCACCTACCGTATGATACGATTCTTCAAACAACCAGACCGGCAACCCGGAGAGCGCAGTTGCCCATTGCGCCAACAGACTGGCATTGACCGTGCGCTTCGGCCGGCGATGCGATAACAAGGCCATCGCCCACAGCTTATCCTGATCAGAGGCTTGCGCGAAATAGGCGGCCAGCGCTTTGGTCTTATCCAGCGTTTTCGTGGTGTGATCAATTTCGGTGAACAAGGCAGTGAAGTTTTTCATCGTAGCGAAAAGGTAAAAGCTATTGGGTTCTGGCTGCATGAACTGGTAAATAATGATACCATCCTTCAGTCTTCTTTAGCACCTTCTGAATCCTGCCCATTATTAATCTCTTTCCCTTCTTCGACTTCGCCCTCGTACTGGGTTTTTACTTCGTGTGCATCGAGACCTTGTTCGCGTAGCCATCTTGAAAACAATTCGGTGTAACCATGGGTAACGAATACTTTTTCAGCTCCGGTTTCTTTCACGGCCGTGTTCAGTTCCTGCCAGTCGGCATGATCGGATAGCGCGAAGCCCCGGTCCGCTCCCTTTCTTCTGCGCGTGCCGCGTAGTGCCATCCACCCGGATGCAACGGCAAGGGAATAGGGATTGAACTTTCTCATCCATGATGAACCTACTGCGGAGGGAGGACAGACAATCAACGCTCCCTCCCATTCCTTTTTGGCGATGTCTTTTGTGATCACTTGCGTGGGAGGCAGAACAATGCCTTGGTTACGAATGACATGGTTTACATTTTCAACCGCTCCATGAGTGAAGATCTTACCGATAGAAGAATCGATATTGTGTAACAGCCGCTGTGCTTTCCCTAAGGAATAGGCAGCGATCACAGATGTCTTGCCTTCTGCCTGATTTTTCCTCCACCATTGGTTGATCTCATCAAAAACCTCGTTTTGCTGTTTCCACCGGTACACAGGTAATCCGAAAGTGGATTCCGTAATGAACGTATGACATTTTACAGGTTCGAATGTTTCGGAGATTCCATCAGCGGCCAGTTTATAATCGCCGGTGAATACGGCCACCTCTCCTTTGTATTCAACACGTATTTGTGCCGATCCAATGATATGCCCTGCGGGATGAAATGAAAACGTAACTCCATGAATGAGCACTTCTTCGCCAAACTTTACTGTCTGAACATGGGCTGGATTTAACCGATATTGAATCACCGGCTTTGCTGTCTCGGTACATAAATAATACTGATGTCCCCAGCGGGCATGATCGGAATGACCATGGGTAATCAGCGCTTTGTTTACCGGCTTCCATGGATCGAGATACACATCGGCCTGCGGGCAATAAATTCCGTTATCAGTAAATTGAAGAAGTGCCAATGCGATTTCTGTTTGGTGTTACAATAGGCGATCCCTATTTGCGTAGATATAAGTTTAATGCCAAGCCGCAGTTGTCTGCTCCAATATTCTTTATTTCTAAAATAATAACCGCTTCAGCGAAGTATTGTTCAACCTAAACACTGAAACTATCAGGACAAAGTATCTTCGATGAAAACAGGGTGTACCAGGCAAGTAAAGAGTTCTTATGATGACACTCGTTGCTCTTCAACAAGTACCGGTAGCCCGATAACATGAACGCTAAGCACCAGAATGAAGTACTACAGGTAGGACAACTTAACAGAGTTGATGAAACCGATGACTTGGTCACCAGCGATCAATTCATCCATTATTTTTTTACTCCTGTCAACCCAAAGTTAATACGTCAGCCAGGTTACTTTGGCCTTACCTTTTTCGATGACATCGATGATCAACACGTTATCATAATCACCATCATCAAAATCCTTGAATTGCTCTTTACCTAAAAGATAATTAGCGGTCCAGGGGGTGGTGTTTGAATGGCCGCAGATGACAATTGTTCCTCCCGGATATTTTGCCGCGATCTGGTCAATGGCTTCACCTTTCATGGCATCGTAGGGAAGTACGGTCAATGCTTTTGACATTGCCAATGGAGCGATGGTGGCCTGTGTTCGCTTGTAGCTGGTAGAATAGATCGCATCGATCTTCTGCTCTTTCAGCAGATGGGAAAGAGCAAGTGCTCTTGTCTTTCCGGGTTCGGAGAGTTCAGGATCTTTTGATCCATCTGCTACCTTCTCACCATGGCGCACCAGTATAAATGTAGTGACTTGTGCACGAAGGCCGGTTTCGGTGACGACCAGCAGTAATAAAACAACAAGTGCTCTTTTCATCCTTTATTATTTAAACATGACACTTACCTGTGGAGGCACCTGGCACCCTTCTTTCTGCCTGGTATCCGCCAGACTGAAAATTTTCCATTGGCCATCGGCCCCCTTGAACAACTGAAAAGCATCTACCCCACAGTGTGAAAAAGTCTTGCCCAAATAAAAGGCATACCTGGCCCACACCTGCGCCATATTTCCATCCTGCTCTACTTTCACATCCCATATCGGTTCATTCCATGCTTGATCGTGCGGGGTGCCTACTGCCTTTAAAAAAGCATCGAGCGAAGACTCGTAACGGATAGCCGGATTACCGTTTTTATCTTTGAATATCGAAGCCATGCTTACCTGTTTCGTAAATGCGGTATGAACCATGGCGCTATCACCGAGATTCATCCCGGTGAAAAGGCGGGTAACCGGCTCTAAAATGGCCTTGCCCTCATTAGTGGTTTGTGCTGATAATGAAAAACTTATAGCACTTAAAAGTAAAAACAGGTATTTGGTCATGTAGTGGAAATTTCATTGTAAATTAAGTATTCTCACGGTTTGATGACAAGATCCAAAAAACCGTTCAAATAATCCTAACACGCACCGCGTAAGCATTGCATACTAATTGAAATAATAAATCTTAATTTTAACCCTCTTAATAAAGAATAATATGAGAATGAGGCTTCTGATAGTCTTTTTGGTATTTATTTCTGCAATCGGTTTTTCTTCTCCTGCTGACAGCCTCGAAAATGCGCTTAAAACCGCAAAAGGAGACCTTAAAGTAAAGACATTAAACGAATTGTTCCGGGCGTACATCAACTCCGATCCGGTGAAAGCGATCGGATACACCCGTGAAGCACTCACCCTGGCCACCGAAATTGAAGATCGCAAAGGCATGGCCGCCTCCTACAACAACCTGGGTGTAGCGTATAAAAATCAGGGTGCCCTGGATAAAGCACTGGAATATTACCTCACCTCACTTCGCATCTACGATCAGCTCAACAACAAAGAAGGTATTGCCACCTCTAAAAATAACATTGGTAACATCTACTCATTCAAGAAAGACTACGGGCAGGCCATGAAGTACTTTGAAGAGTCGCACAAGCTCTTCACCGAATCGGGTGACCAGGACAAGATCATTGGCTCCATGAACAACCTGGGAAACCTGCACAGCGAATTGCAACTGTATGAACAAGCCATGAAGTACTATTCACAGGCATGGCAACTCAGCGAGAAAAGAGGCAGCGTGTTTGTAGATCCGCTTAGCAACATGGGCAACCTGTTTTTGAAACAGGGCAACTACCAGAGGGCAGTAGAGTATTACCAACGTGCATTGGAGCTGGCCAAGAAGACCAACGATCGATTCATGATCCTGAATATTACCGCCAGCCTGGGTGAAGTATATGTGAGAGCAGGACAAACCAAACCGGCTGAGGAATACCTTAACGAAGCCATGAAAATGAGCCAGGAGCTACAGGCATACATTTTTGAACCACAACTTTTGAAAGGCCTGGCCAGCAATTATTACAAGCAAGGCAAAAACAAGGAAGCCTACGAGACACTTCTGCTTTACGATAAAGCAAAAGAAAGAGTGTATGGCGAAGAGAGCAGCCGTAAGATAGCGCAGATGGAAATGGCCCTCGACCTGAGTGAGAAAGAAAAGGAATTTGAAACCCTGAAGAAGGAAGATGAGATCAAGACACTGGAGCTTCAGAAAACCCGGATGATTATCACATCGGTAGTGCTGGGTATTGTAGTGTTGATTGCCATCTTCAACCTGGCTTTCGGCCGAAGAAAAACCTAATCCTTCCTTACTCTAATTGGTATGTTACGAAGTGAAGCGCGCACCCTCCTGGAGACGATGACCAAAAGCTCCAGCCTGCTACGCCACATGCGCACGCTTGAGCTGGTGATGGAAGCCTATGCTGAAAAGTTAGGCGAAGACAAGGAAGAATGGGCCATTGCCGGCCTGCTGCACGATGCCGACTATGAAACCTACCCGGATCAGCATCCGAAAGTTATTGTCGATCAGCTAAACGGAATGGGTGAAACCAGAATCGCCCATGCGATCTCCGCTCATTACACCAAATGGAATGTTTCCTACGATTCTGTGCTGGACAAAGTATTACTGGCCTGTGATGAACTGACCGGATTCATCGTTGCCTGTGCTCAGGTACGCCCTGGAGGAATAGCCACACTGGAAACCCAATCGGTAATTAAGAAACTGAAAGACAAGGGCTTTGCTGCCAAAGTAGAACGTGATGAGGTGTATAAAGGTACTGAACTATTGGGTGTAGCATTGGCCGATCACATCGCCTTCATTATTGAGGTCTTGAAAAAGAATAAAGAAGAATTAGGCATCTGACCCTCAAACCGGTTGGCGAATTCATCCAAATTTTAATGGCTTTCTCCTTTTGCAGATTGCATTGATCCATTACCTTTGAAGCAAGTATTAAACCATTAAGAACATGTTCAATCAAGTTGTAGGAGATGGCGCAAATTTATTTGTACTCATCGTTGCCATTATCATCGGCTTCGCTGCCGGTTTGAGTTTCGTTGATTTCCGCAAAACAACCAAAGAACAAGAGCACGACAAGCACTAAGAAATCGGCAGTTTCATCTGCATGACGTATACATTAAAAGCTCTGTGGGATACCACGGAGCTTTTTTATTTAACAGTCTGAAATGGAATGTTTCTGCCGCTTACTTCCCTCCCTGCTCTTTCACCGCAGCGGCAGGTGTGTAAGGCGATTTGTAAGAAGCCTGCCAATCGGCCCATTTCACGGTTTTGTAATGCCCCTCACCGATGAACTGGATGATCTTGTGAAACTCCTCCGGTTTTTGATATCCTGGCAAAGGTTGAATCATTCTGAATTCTTCATCTAAAAATACTACGGTGGGGTACGACATCTGGTTGTTCATCAGTGCGGCAGCGAGCTGGTGATACCCTTTATTGCCGCTCGGCACAAATTTGAAAGTGTTGCCGTTGAACACTACATCGGCTGTTTGTTCCGCATCGAACTTTACCGGGTAAAACTTCTCGTTAAGTATTTTAGCTACCTGAGGTTCGCTGAAGGTGTTTTTGTCCATCACCTTACACCATCCGCACCAGTCGGTATACACATCAATAAATATATTGCGTTTCTCCGTTTTTGACTTTTCAATGGCCTGCTCAAACGTCATCCACTTTACAGGGCCAGCATGTGTTTCCTGTGCAAACACAGAAACAGAAGTCGCCAGAAAGATCACTAACAAATAATTCTTCATATCAATGATTCTTAATATTTTATGCCAACAAATGTAAGCAGAAAAGAAGTTCACAGTTGTTAATTATTGTGGACATAAAATCGTAACCCCGACCCTGTCGGCTGGTATACTGTTCGGTTATCTTCAAAAAGCCGTCCGGAAATGTACAAATGTTTTTTCGTAATGTCCTTAAAATACCCCCGTATGGACGATTCCACGACTGGCGCTGATTTTGATACTTTGCAAAACGAGTATGAAAGTAAAACTCTCCCATAAAGATTTTATACTACTGATTGGTATACTGGTCGCGGCTGTGATTGCATTTTCCACCTGGATGCGCAAGGACAGCACGGAGAAAAGCAGTGTTGCTCAACCTCAGCTAAAGAAAGAAACACTGAACACCACCACCTCCATGATCCTCGGCCATCTGATGGAGAAAGTAAAATCACAGCCTCCCGTCATTGGTATCCGGTAAAGTTTACCGATAGGCATAATAACTCAATACGGTTTCAATGGCTTTGCGAATCGCCATATTAATGGGATAAAAATCACGAGTCATCTCAAAATCGATGGAGTGCAGCTGCATGTAGTAATGCGTCATCACGGGAATCTCTGCTCCTGCTTCCACTTTTACTTCGGCCTGCTGGTATTGGTCTGCCTGCTCCGTTTTGATGATCTGACAGGTCACCATCTCGCGCGTACCGTACTTGTTGGTGCGTGCGGAGTAGCCAAACAATCGACAAATCATTCCCCGGTGGTGATACTCTGAGCAAAGCCCTGCCCCATTTTGGGTGGGATTAAGAATAAGACAAATGGAGGAATCCGTGGATGATAATTTCTCCAGCCACTCTTCGGCTTTACCTTGTTGATAGAGATGATAGGCGAAGGGCAGAAATTCCAGCAATGTGGCTTCAATATCCGCTTTAGAGCAACATTTTCCACAGCCCCACTTACAGTGCAGCGCAGACCACGACTGAAATTTTGTAATCTCCCCGTCCAAACGACTGAAAACTTCTTCTACCGCCCTTACCTTATCTTCCAGCATGGTGCAAAAATAGCACTTAACCAGCTCACAATGGAAATAATCCACTTGTTGGTAAGCAGGCGGGCACTATTACTTACGCTCTAGTAATTTCTTCATTCCATCCAGCACCATATCCCAGTTGTTTTCGGAGTGCTTTTTCGCCTCCTCCGTCAATAGGTTATCCTGCGTAACGGTTAATGTGATGTTACCTTCATCGCCCGTAATGGTGTAGGTAATGTTGGCATAGTTATCCGGTGCATCGGGTGTTCCGGTAAATGAACTCCAATAATTATGTTTGAAAATGGAATTCCTCTCTACTTCAAGTATGGTTCCTTTATCTTCATAAGGTTTCCCCTCCCATATACCCTTGTACCGGATAGGACTTCCTTTTTTAAAATCCGATGTCGTTTCTGTTCCAAAGAAATACTTCTTGATCTGATCCGGATTGGTCAATGCATCCCACACACTTGCTTTGGAGGCATGAATGGTAATTGATTTAGTAAGACTTAGTTTGCCTGACATGTTCGTTACGTTTTTAAAACATTAAAATCAACGGTAATGATCAAAGCCACTAAAGAGGTAAAAAACTCATACCCGCTGATACGTGAGTGCTACCAGGCCAGTGGAATAGATGCGGTGCTCCTTTAACTTCAAGTGCTTACGCGAAATACTGTTTCGAAACAACGGTTTACCGCTGCCCAATACGATAGGGTGGATGGAAAGCCAGTACTCATCAATTAAATCGGCTTCCAAAAAAGCTTCAGTAAGCGCAGCACCACCAAAAAGCCAGATATCTTTTCCCTGCTGTTTCTGCAGTGTCGATACTTCTTTGCGCACATCCCCTTTGATGATTTCAGCGGGGGATGCTTCCGCTAATGTGTTGGAGAATACATAGGTTTTTATTCCTTTCCAGGGATTCTGGTCTTCATACTTCTTTGCTTCCTCATACGATTTTCGTCCCATGATAATGGTATCGATTCGTTTCAGAAAATCATTCAAGCCGTAGTCCTGATCCGTGAAACACCAGTCATATTCTCCATTTGGTCCTTCAATGAAACCATCCAGGCTAAGGGCCAATCCTAATATTATTTTTCTCATGCATTCCATTTCTTTTCCACGATATCCAATACGGTAGTCCAGTGAGCGAGCATTTCTTTTCGCTGAGCAGCATTGCTTAAGCGCTCTTGGTGAAAACTGATCGTGGTTTTGTCTTTCGTCTTAATCAATCTTACCTGTAGGGTAGAGAACTGTGCCCACACTTTTCGCTTCCAGGTGAGGCGTACGTGCGAAAACTCCTTAAACACCTTCAGCACGCCTTCAACTCCTTCACTTGTTACATACGGTTCTCCCTTTTTCCAACCAAGCGCTTTGGTTTTGCCGAGCCAGATCGTCAATCCGTTTTTCGAAAACAGAAAACGCCATGCATCTTCGGTGGGTACCGGGAACGTTCGGCGCACGCCCATCTCCCATCCTGCAGACTTAGTTAAACCGGTTACGGACTGCATTGTCTATTTCTTTTGATAAGTTACTACATCAATTCCAATTCCATTGGGATCGGCTATTGCAAAGTGACGATCGCCCCAGGGTTCATCACGCAACTCAATAGCGATGGGTACTCCCAGTGCTTTTATGCGTTTGTATTCTGCCTCTACATCCTCCACTTCGATTGTAAAGTAAACACCCGCATGCGGAAAGGCGGGGTGAAACAACGGCTGCTGGGAAGGGTGGTCGGGCAAAAGAAAGCTGATCTCCGCCTGGTGATTGGGGGTATGCATCAATACATAAAACTCGTTCTCGAATGTCACTCCAAAGCCAAATGTGCGCACATAAAATGCTTTCGACTCTTTGAGTAATGGTGTGATTATTCCTGAGTTGAATTTCATCGATTTTACTTTAGTGGCTGATTCCGATTGACTGAAAGCGGATGTGGCAAACAAAGCCAGCATGGCTATTGCAACACCAACGATCAGAATCAGGCGCTTCCTCATCCATTCATTTTTTACGCTCTCGTTATTATTAATCATACTTGACGTGTATTACTCAATTCCAAACTGAATCTCGGTGGTGTTTGCCTCCGGGTGATGAAAATCGGCATTGATATATAATTCACGGTGCATTCCCAGCGGAGTGAGTTGATGTGCATTCATATACTCCATGATCTGTCCATAACGCTGCGGCATTTCCGTCCATGCGCCTTCATGCACCAGCGATATGCACTTAAAAGACTCCGTACGTTTGAAATGAAATTCACCATCGTAGTTCTTGGGGATTTCTCCTACAGGTATGGCTATTTCAAGGGTGAATGGCCGATTGATATCGGTCATTCCGAAATAATGCCAATGCACCGGCCCGGTAACAAAAACAGATAATTGTACGGCCTCTTTCAAGAGCTGTTGGCCAACTGGAAAAAAACCAGCCAATTCATTGACCGTAGTCTTCGTTCGGAAATAGAAAAAGCTGATCGGTTTTATTTCTTTGATATAAAGCATGGTGTGTTTGTTTTTACGTGAAATAATAAAAGGACACTGACAGCCTCTTGTCAGCAGTACACTTCTTCTAACATATTTTTTAGCCTGGTTAAGTTGCTCATAACGGCCTGCGCCAGATGGTTATTCTCGCGTTCGGAAACAGACAGATGTAATCGCGTCCAATCATTCGTCACTGCTTCAAATTGAATCGTAAAGGAAACTTTGTTATCAAAAGTGATGGTTCGTTTCTGATAAGGAATAAATTCAGAAACAGTAAGCACAATCTCCACTTCCTCATCGTTAATTAACTTCACTTCTTTGTAGGTACAACCAACCCGATTTTCATTTCGGGTAATCCAGTGAGCATGGATTACTTCACTATGCCACTGAGCATTATTTTCAATATCAGCGATATAGCGGAACAAGGGGACTAAGGGCCAGCCGATGTCAATGTGCTTGTAAGGAGTAATCATGACACGAATAAAGACACCGCTCATGACAGCCCTATGTCAGCAGAATTTAATTTACCGGGCGTAGTGTCCATTATTTATAAAAGCACCTTCCGGGACGGGGGAATACAGATTACCTCACGTGGCAAATACACAAGCGCTTCATTCCGGGAATCCTGAATCCGCAATGGCCTGTTGACTATAACCCATAATGGTTTACTACCGGGCATTGCAGGTCCGGGCGTTGAGGCGACTAATAATGGGCTTTTTATCAACCACTTATACATCGATTGGCTGATCCTTACTCCTTCCTGCTTATGAACAGGAAGAAGGTCATTGCTCCCGGCAAGTAGAAGGGTTGAGATAGCCTGAAAACCCTCCCCGAAAATCAGCGGCCAAAACCTTTTACCTTTTCATCTGTTAAAACCTGCAAATGAAGATTTATCATCTAAAGCAAACACAGGTTTTACCCATCACACTGCAGCAGGCGTGGGATTTTTTCTCTACACCTAAAAATCTCGAGCGGATCACCCCGGATAACATGAAGTTTAAAGTGATCTATATATCCGGAGGCGAGAAAACCTATGCCGGCCAGATAATACGATACAAACTAACGTTGTTTCCGGGCGTTATACTGAATTGGATGACGGAAATCACGCACGTCAATGAGCCCACTATGTTCGTTGACGAGCAGCGGTTTGGACCTTACGCACTATGGCATCATCAACACCATTTTCGTGAAGTGGCGGGTGGTGTGGAGATGACCGATGAATTGAACTATGCCATCCCATTCGGCTTCCTGGGGCGATTTGCCAACTGGATTTTTGTTGGACGTGAGGTAAATGCTATTTTTGAACATCGTTACAAAGCCCTGGAACGGTTTTTCATAAACGACAAGAATATAAAATGAGCGGAGCAAGTTTTACCATGGACGCAACTACCCTTCTACTTTGCAGCCTGATCGTGATCGGCACGTTTTTGTTCTGGGAGTTTGTAGCCTGGTTCACCCACAAATACATCATGCACGGTCTGTTGTGGGTATGGCACAAATCACATCACACGGTACACGATCACACACTGGAAAAAAATGACTGGTTTGCCGTGGTGTTCAGTCTTCCCTCCATCGGATTATTCTATTACGCTTCGCTGATTGCTTACAATCCCTATTTACTTGCAGTGGGGCTTGGTATACTCTGCTATGGCATTTTCTATTTTATCTTTCATGACATCATTGTTCACCAGCGCATCAAATGGAGACCAGAGAAGAGAAGTCGTTACCTGCAGCGAATGATTCATGCGCATTACATTCATCATGCCAAACACAGCAAAGAGAACTGTGAAGCGTTTGGTTTTCTTTACGCACCGAAGAAATACGAACCGAAGAAGTTCATCTTGAAAGAAGACAGGCAGCACACGCAATAAAGTTTGACCTTATTTTCATGGAGCATTTCCTCTACCTGTTTGTTGATTTTTTCTCTATTTTCTTTCCTTTCATTTTTAGTTTCTATCCCAAATCCAATTTCTCGAAGAAGTGGAAGTTTGTATGGCCTGCTATCCTCATCACGGCCATTCCATTTATAGTGTGGGATGCCTGGTTCACCAGTATGGGTGTTTGGGGATTCAATTCGCGCTATCTTATCGGTATATCACTGTTCGGATTACCACTGGAGGAAATCCTTTTCTTCATCTGCATACCCTATGCCTGTGTATTCACGTATGAAGCAGTCAACTATCTGGCCGGAAAAGATTACCTGCAGAACTATTCAAAGCACCTCTCCATCCTGCTAAGTTGCTTTCTGCTCTTCTCCGGTATTCTGAATATAAATAAGTGGTATACCTCCATGACATTTATCTTAACAGCCCTTTTTATTGTTCTTCATGTCAGGGTATTCCGATCTGCCTATATGGGTAAATTTTATTTCGCCTTTCTGTTCATACTCATTCCTTTTTTTATCGTAAATGGAATACTTACCGGTTCCGGTATTGATGAACAGGTGGTGTGGTATAACGACAACGAGAATCTGGGTATCCGTATGGGCACCATTCCCTTCGAAGATACGTTCTATGGCCTGTTGATGATCTTAATGAGCATCACCATATTCGAATGGATGCAAACAAAAAAAAGGTCTTCCCATACATCATGAGAAGACCTCCTTACCTATTCGTGTGATCGAATAACTACTTAAGCTATATCAGCAGCCTTTTCTTTCTTAGCTGTTTCCTTTTTCACTTTGGATTTAACTTTCTTCAGATCACTGTCAATTTTCTTAGCCACTTTGGCAGCAATCTTCTTTGATGCCTTGCTAACTAACTTTTGAAGTTTCTTTCCTTCTTTTGATAAACCAGTGGTTTTGATTGTATCATGAATGGAATCCGATACCAGGTGCTTTATTTCCTTTTTTCCTTTTAGAACCATTTTTTCCATGAGATTTGTCTTGTTGTGTAGTACAATGATAATGTTAAGAAATCATGAAGTCTATTAACATACTGATAATATTTACACAATTTATCCCCATTAGCGCTCTATACAAGCAATAGTTGCTGATTAAGAAACTTAAATTGAACAACACTCAACGCTTCACCCTTAAAGGAGGTCATCTCAACGATTTCCAGTTTTGATTTTGCTCCTTTTTAAGCAGTATCATTTACTCATAGCGCAATGAATTGACCGGCTTGGCCATGGCTGCTTTGATGGCGTGAAATGCCACGGTAAGCCACGCAATCAATAAAGCACACACGCTGCTGATAATGAAAACACCAACACCAACATCGATACGATAAGCAAATTGTTTTAGCCAGTAATCCAGAATAAACCAGGCGGGCACCACGGCTATAACTATGGAAACAACCACCAGCAATGTAAACTCCTTGGATAACAAGGTGGTGATGCTAAGCACCGTTGCTCCCATGGCTTTGCGTATGCCAATCTCTTTGGTACGTTGCTCCGCGGTGAAGGCAGCTAGTGCAAACAATCCAAGACAAGCAATAAAAATAGCCAGGCTGGTAAACACCGAGAACAGGGTACTCAATCGCTGTTCTTCCCGGAAGAGTTCATCAAACTTCTGATCCAGAAAAGAATACTGGAACGGATCGCCTGAAGCATACTCTTTCCATAATTTCTCAGTCTCCTTCACTACCTCCGCTGAAGAACCGCTATACCGTATCAATAAATTGTTTTCCGTCTTGGTAAGACGTATGACCATGGGTCTTACTTTTTCCTTGAAGGATTCAAAATTGAAATCCTTAACCACCCCTACTATCTTCAGATGAAGTTCTTCATTTTGTCCACCACCAAATGCAATCACTTCATTCTCCAGAGGCTTATCATAACCCAGCTCTTTCACGGCTGCTTCATTGAGTACTACGGCCAATGTATCGGAAGGATACTCTTTCGAAAAATAGCGACCTTCGGTGAGTTGAAACTTCATCACATCTCCGTGATCATAATCAGCAAAGTAAGTACCCATAATGTGATCCTGATTGGTACCTGCAGAACGGAATGCCGTTGTATTATTTACTCCCGGGAAAACATTATTGGTAAAGCTTACTTTTTCAATTCCGGTTTTGGTCAATAACGAGTTACGAAACACTTCCTGGTTCGTCTTCAGTCTTCCGGTATTATTAATCACCAACACATTATGCTTATCCAACCCCATGTGGCGGGTTTGCAGGAAATGGATTTGCTGATAGCCAATGGTGGTACAGATGATCAACACAATAGAAAGGGAGAACTGAAACACAACAAGACCACTGCGAATACCTTTGCTCTTCATCCCGGCTCTCACTTTTCCTTTCAATACTTCTACAGCACTAAACCCTGTCAAATAAAAAGCCGGATAGCTTCCTGCTAATAATCCGATGATCAATACAAGGCCCAATGCACCCAGGATAAATACCGGGCTAAGCAACACATCAAATGACAATGCTTTGCCGGATAATAGATTGAACTGAGGCAATAATGCATAAGCGGCCAGCATGGCAATCGTTACGGCTATCCACCCATACACCATGGACTCTGCCAGAAACTGTCCTACCATCTGGCTGCGGAAGGATCCCAATGTTTTGCGCAAGCCTACTTCTTTTGCCCTTCCTGCAGAACGGGCCGTAGAAAGGTTCATGAAATTGATGCATGCGATGAGGAGAATAAAAACACCAACCGAACCAAATACATAAATGTATGCCACATTACTTGTCGGCTCGATCTCATCGTTCCAGTCAGCATTCAAATGCGATCCTTCCATGGGGTAAGAAACATAACTGTATTTGTTTCCCTGCTCCAGAAACTTATCCAGTGTGACGCCAATAAATTTTTCAATCTGTGGCCCTACGTGTTTCTTAACCAATTCTACAATCTTAGCGTCTACACTCGCCACATTGGTGGCGGCATTCTTCTTGTAATACGTATAGATTCCATTACTCAACCATATCGGGCTATCATAGTAATCTTTATTCGAGCTGGTGGATAGAATGGCCTTGAATGTAAAATGCGAATTATGCGGTGGTGGTGCAGCGATACCTGTTACCTTAAATGATTTATTGTCATTGCCAACGGTGATCAGTTTACCCAATGCATCGCCATCAAAATATTTCTTCTCCAGTTCCTCAGTGAGCACGATACTGTTAGGCTCTTTCAGCGCAGTAAGCGGATCTCCTTCCAGCAGGGTAAAGGAAAAGAACTGGAAAAAATTAGAGTCAGCATACAGGATCTTGTCTTCAGCAAATGATTTTTCACCTTGTTTGAAAACCATATTACTAAAATTGTTGATACGAATAGCCTCTTCCACACCGGGAATATCCCTCACAATAGTAGAAGCAATGGGAGGACAAGATGTAGCGGTATTAATCTCCTGCCCTCCTATTCTTCCCTGCAGCCCGATGCGATACATCCGCTTGATGTCTTTATGAAAGCTATCATAGCTCAGTTCATCGGTAATGTACAGCAAGATGAAAAGACACGATAGTACTCCTACGGTTAATCCGAGAATATTGATAACGGAATAAAAAGTATGCTTGCGAATAGTACGAAGCGCCACTTTGAAGTAATTTTTGAACATAGGGTGGTATTTTAAGACAATGGTGAACCAAGTTGTCCGTTGATGACAACTTTTGTTTTGTAAAGCTTATTTATGGTTTACCGGTTAGACGACACGCCTGCGATGAATGTTACACGCTTACTCAAACTATTCATCGCGTAATGTGCTCACCGGATTCATTCTTGCCGTATTGTACACTTTAAACCCGATCGCTGAAGCCGATACAGCAAAAAGAATAATTACGGAGTAAATGAAAGTAGTAGCGGTGGCCGTCTGGTAAAAATCCCAGATACTATCCATCAGTAGTTCCGAAAGATAAAATCCCCCGAATGAGCCCAACACCGAAGCAATGAAAAGCATTATTACAAATTCGGTATTGATTACCCTCGTGATGTTTCCGATCGAAGCACCTAATACTTTACGCACGCCTATCTCTTTCATCCGTTTGATGATATTCAAGGATACCAGTGTAAATAATCCGGTTGCGGATAACATCATTGCCACGATACCCAGGAACACAAACATCTTCACAATATTGTTGTTCACCGTGGCCGATTCGGCCATCTCTTCATCCATGTAGCGACCGTTGTAGGTACGATTAGGGAACAGCTCTTTCCATTTCTTCTCCATGAACTGATTCATGCTTACTACATTCTTTGCTTCTGTACTTACCAACAGGTGCGTGTACTTGCTTGGCGGAGCAAGACGTAATATCAGCGGATCGGTCTGCTTCCACAATCCCATGGTATAAGTGTCCTTTATCACACCCACTACATATAGTTTCACCGAATCCATCCATAGTATTTCCTTACCAATGGGCTTATCCCATCCGAAAGCAGCAGCCAATTTTTCGGTTACAATGATTGATTCTTTATAATCCGTTTCAGAGTCTTTTACAAAATCACGGCCTTCTATCAGCGTGAGCCCGGCTGTTTTAAGATAGTTGTCGCCTACATCCATAATGTCTACTTCAATCTCCCTGGATTCATGCTTGATCGGATCATTGTAGATGTTGGAGAAGAAATGATGGGTAGAACCCGCTATGGAAAGCACCTCCGGATTTTCCAGCAAGGCATTCTTATAGGTTTCAAATTCAGTTCCTCCACTGTTCACGTAAGTAAACACCACATTTTTCTGGTTGAATCCCAGATCAAAGTCGCGCTGATAGCGGGCATTGCCGATAAAAGCAAAGCTGCATACAATGGCAATCAATGAAATAGCATATTGCATTACAAGAAGGAATCGGGTGAAGTAGTTGGTGCCACCAAACTTGAGTTTGCCTTTCAGGATACTGATCGGCTGAAAATTACTTATATAGAAAGCCGGATAGCTGCCCGCCAGTACGGCCGTGAAGATTAAGGTAGCCACCATGAAAATAAGAAAGTCAGGTTTGCCGGTGTAATCGGCCACCAGCTTCATCTCCGGCCACAGTGAATTAAATGCAGGAATCAACAGGAAGTTGGCAATGGCCATTCCTACGATCAATGCCATAAAGCAAATGAGCAGGGTCTCTCCTAAAAATTGCATGATCAGTTGCGCGCGACCGCTTCCCATTACTTTACGGATTCCAATTTCCTTCAGTCTTCGTGAAGATACTGCTACTGCCGTGTTGGTCAGATTAAAACAGGCAATCAGTAATACCAGAATTCCCATGATACCGGTGCCGTAAACAGCAGCAAGTGGTGATGCATCTCTTGTCCAGGTTCCTTGCCGATCGGTCGTTTCATCGCTCAATGCCATACCCGGAAGCGGATCTAGCTGAAAGGATCGAATGACAAAGTCTTCTCTCACTTTATTATTATTTTCCGCATAGGGCTTCAGTTGTGCTTCTATGGCCGAAATGCGTGAAGGATCACTGACCGTTACAAATAAAGTATTCCTGAATTTCCAATGTGTGCCATGGAGCAGATCGGGTTCGATGTCCAGATAGTTTTCATAGTTTGAAAAAGCAGCATCCTGAAAACTGGAATTAGTAGGCTGAAGTTTATACACACCTCCTACCACAAATTCTCTTGTTTTTTCTTCACTCAATACCTGAGTTAACGTCTTGCCCAATGCCGGCTCATTACCAAAATATTGGGTAGCCAGCTTTTCACTGATAAAAATCTTGCTCTTGTCTTTCAGATCATTGCCACTTCCTTCTTTGAATTCAAACGAAAACACTTTAAAGTAATCGGCATCTACGTACGATAGATTCGTACCAAACACCTGGTCACCAATTCGTATGTTGGCCCCTTCAGGTGAGTAGCGTATTACATTCTCTACATCACCTACATTCTGGCGGATAACTTCGCCCAATGGAATTGGTGCTATCCCAAATTGCACCAGGTGGTTCTGAAACTCGCGCTCAGAGTTGACACGATAGATCTTTTCCCTGTTGGTGTGATGGTTATCGAAAGTGTTATTGAAATCATAATTGTAGTAGCCTACTATACAACTGGCAATAGCAATGGCCATCCCCAGTATGTTGATCATAATAAAAACTTTGTTCTTCAGCAGGCTGCGAAGGGTGATGAGCAGGTAATTTTTAAACATGGGTGGTGGAATGTTGGGTTATGAGTATAGACGTAATAAACAGCTACAGGTTGCATGCGGCCAACAATCATACCATCCGCCACATCGCATCATTCCAATCAAAATACATGTTCGTGGTGATCACGGTGTTCACCAACGAACAGTAACGTGTTCGGATTACCTGCAGTTTAAGCTTATTGATAAGACAACTTAGCTTCCCATCACCCCTATTGGGGCTTTGATAAATGAGCTAAAAAACAAAAAGCTCCCCGAAAAAATCGGGGAGCTTCTTAAACCTAAACCTAAACTATGAAGAACGCATCAGAAGAGTTGGCTGACCTCCTGAGATCTGTAATGAAGTTAGTAGTAATCAGCTCTTGCTGTTCACAACGGACCAACTACTAAAACTGTCTGCTAAATATGGAAATGTTCTTTAATGTTCTCCGTTACTACTTTACCGTCAAACAAGTTGATGATGCGGTGAGCGTAGTTGGCATCGTAAGGTGAGTGAGTAACCATTACGATCGTAGTTCCTTCTTCATTCAATTGAGAAAGCAACTTCATTACTTCTTCACCGTTGGCCGAATCCAGGTTACCGGTAGGCTCATCGGCAAGGATCACTCTTGGTTTTGCTACAATGGCACGGGAGATCGCCACGCGCTGCTGCTGACCACCTGACAGCTGCTGAGGGAAGTGATTTCTGCGGTGCATGATGTTCATGCGCTCCAGCACTTCTTCTACTCTTTTCTTGCGCTCATCAGAAGGTACTTTCATGTAAAGCAATGGAAGCTCTACGTTTTCATATACCGTTAATTCATCAATCAGGTTAAAGCTCTGAAACACAAATCCGATAGAACCTTTGCGAAGCTGAGCTCTCTGGCGTTCAGAATATTTAGCCACTTCATGTTCTCCGAAATGATACTCTCCGTTAGAAGGGTTGTCCAGTAAACCAAGAATGTTCAGCAGGGTGGATTTACCACAACCGGATGGCCCCATGATGGCTACGAATTCGCCTTCTTTGATTTCAAGGTTGATGCTATTCAAAGCGGTAGTCTCTACTTCTTCGGTGGTATAGACCTTCTCCAGGTTTTTAAGTTTAATCATGCTCATGCCTTTTGCAGTTTAGATGTTTATCGTTTGGTTTTAGTTGTATGTAGGTACTCTATATTTTAAAATAAGTTACAAATCTGTTGCGAGAATCTTTCACATTAGACGCGTTACTTTTTAAATAGTTGCATTAATTAAAAAGTAAAACCTCATTATTTCCAAAGTTTTCATAAGAAGATGTGACAACACGGTCTCCGGGCTTCAGGCCCTCCAGTACTTCAAAGTAGTCAGGGCTCTTGCGACCCAGTTTAATATCACGTCTCACCGCACGGTCGTTGCCATCCAGTACAAATACCCAGTTACCACCGGTATCTTTATAAAATCCGCCCACAGGCAAAAGTAATTCTTCCGATGACTGACCTAACTCGATACGCATACGCAATGACTGCCCGCGCACAATTCCCTGTGGCACTTCTTTATCGAATTCCATATCTACTTCAAAGCGGCCATTGGTTACATCCGGATATTTGTAAGTGATCACCAGCCCATAGGTTTTGTTAGCAAACTCGGTAGTGGCATGCAAGCCTTCAGAGATACGCGGACGATACAATTCATCGATAGGCACACGTACTTTATAGCTTCCCAACACATCGATCTGCCCAAGACGCTGCGCGGTGTTTACCGCCTGCCCTACATCCCAATGCATAGGGTAGGAAAGCTGTCCATCGATTGGGGCGCGGATCACCAGGTTATCCAGGATTTTTCCTATCCCTACCAGGTTTTGTTT
>JAHEZH010000144.1 GCA_023251155.1 Flammeovirgaceae bacterium
AGGCAGTGGGCGGGACGTTTGGATCCTCTGAGCCCAAAGTACCGCTCTCTTGGTTAACAACTGCGCTGATTATAATGCGGGCCGGAGTGGCAGAACAACTATTTTTCCGCGGGTATATAATTGAGCGACTTCACTTCTTGTTAAAAAATAAATGGGCTGCTATGGCGCTGTCATTACTTCCCTTTGCACTTTTTCATTATCAGCAGGGCATCTGGGGGATATTCATGTCGTTGGTACTCGGAGCTATTCTGACCGCCACTTACGTTTGGAAGAGAAATTTACAAGCCAATATCATTGCTCATTTTCTTATTGATTTTATACCCAATGTGCTGCTGCCTCTCGTGTCATAAATTTTCCGCGTTCAAAATCGTACCCTCATTAATTGTAGTTCCATGAAAATAAAAGCCATATCCGGATTTAAAGACAAAGAAGAAGACCTTCTTCATTATAAGCGCTGGGCATCTCAGCTTGAGAAGCTGAACCAACGAAAATACGAGTCGATCCAGATCAACACCGCCCTGGGAAAAACACAAATCTGGGCTTGGAATACGAAGGAAGAATACAGGGATACGCTGGTGATATTTCCAGGAGCCCGGACTTCCGCTTTGTTTTGGGATTTTGACAAAGGGCTCGATCATATTAAACAACCGGTAAGGATATACATGGTGGAGACGAATGGTCTTCCAAATTCAAGTGACGGAAACAGTCCGGATATACGATCCCTGGACTACGGATATTGGGCTTCAGAAGTGTTGGATAAACTGGACATCCGGAGAACATTTATTGCAGGAGCTTCATTTGGCGCTTTAATCTGTATGAAACTGGGAATTGTAAGTCCGCATAAAGTAAAAGCGGCATTCGTACTCAATCCGGGATGTCTTCAGTCTTTCTCGATGACATGGAAAAATCTGTACTACAACATTTTGCCGATCGTTCGCCCATCGCGCACTAATGTGTTAACGTTTTTAGATCAAGCTGTTTTTGCGAAGCCCCATCACCAGCTGACTCCACCATCGGAAAAACTTATTGTGGACTATGAAGTCCTGGCGCTAAAAAAATACAATGACCGTACACAAAAGCCTTACGCTATGGACAGGGAATTGTTTAGGGTGAATGTGGACACCTATTTATTGTTGGGCGATAAGGACCTGCTATTCCCGTATCAACGGTCACTGGATAATGCGGGCAAATACCTTAAACGACTAAAAGATGTTAAGGTATTTACCCATGTCGGGCATGGTATTGAAACCTATTATGAAGCTATGAACTACATCGGTGAAAAAATAAAACAACTTCACTGATGGGCCTCATGGACCATCGCTCCTGGATGGTACTCCACCCGATGCTCAAAATCAATTCGTAACGAACATCCCTTGCCATTTTCCGTGTGGCAGTAATAACGAGGCGTTAAACATTTACATGCTTATTAACAGTGAAAAAAACGATTACTCTTGATCTCATTTGTTTACTCATAGGACTTGCTGCGTTGCTTAGCTCGTGCAACGGAAATTCCGGCCGAACTGAGAACGCAAGAAAGGACCGTCCGGAGGTGGTGCCAATGGATTCAATTGCACGTCACGAAGTCATCGATGGTTCGTACGCCGGGATATTTGAATATAGTGAGCCGGGTGAAGACGGATACCTGTACTATAAAATGGAATTGTTTCAGCGTGGCGATTCCATTCACGGCAAGCTGTTTGCCGCCAACTACCTTTCATTCCATGCTGGAGGATATTCCAATCCGGACGTGATGATGGAGTGTGACCTGCTCGGCAGTCGGGATGAAAGTGAAGGCGAACAATCTATTTCATTGATGCTGACCATCCGCAAAGAAGAAGCAATACAGGAAGGTGCAGCGTCCTTGTATGGTAAAATGAATTTCCCTGACCTGGAGACCGAGGTCGATGTTACTTTCTGGAAACTATGGATGGACAAGGGTGTGCTGAATTCAAGTAATGGTCAACGAAGTGCAGATGGGGAAATGAAAGTAAGTGTGTGGGAGAAATCAGGTCAGAAGTAATCCTCATAAGGTTGTTGAATGAATTGCTACTTCGTTTCCCTGTAGCGCTGCGTGCATAGTAATCCGTTTGGAACGGATGAGCGAACGGCAGGCGTGTGATAAGGAATGGAGAAGAGCGTGATTACTTTCTTTCCAGACGCTCGATTGTTTTTAGTAACGCCTCCCTGTTCTTCGCCTCTTTAATGAATTGAGGAAGACGTTCAACCATGGTCATACCAATGCTCGTTGTACGCTCCCTTAACTTGGCATTCACATAGCGTTTAATTTCCTGCAGATGTTTGCGGTTATACGCCCAGAATACATTTCCCTTTACATTGGCCTGCAGCCACAAGGGCAAATGAAAGATAGGATCGTGTGCCGGCTTCAGTTCATTGTAGCGGTGTGTAATCACTTCATGGGTCGGTTCGTAAGTACGTGTTGTACCGCAGGTAGGACAGGGGAGTGTTATTTTCACTACCTTCTCCCGCTGGTTGGGAATGATAATCTCGATCCGTTTTCCACACTCATCACAATTCCGTTTTACAATCGCATTATATCTTTGGCGATGGGTGATCCTTTCGGCATGCATGCAGTTTTTACAAATCAACATTCCCTTTTTGTAAAAACGGGGATCATCGACACCTACCCAAGCTTCTTTTTTACAGTGGGGGCATTTCACTGCAAATTCGATCATGAACGAATATTTATAACTGGGAGGTTCTGTGTATCTGCTATTGGGGTTGCTGATCATAAAGAGTATTCATCAGGACAAGAATACATACCAAGCGTAGGGTGATGGCAGAAGAGAAAAGAGTGCCCTTACGGGCACCCTTCTTTGCTCCCAACCTTCAACCAATGTAAAGGTAGGTGCTCAGCGACTTGTTCCTGCGCTTCCTGAGAAATCAGTAGTATTATTCTATTACTTGGCTATCCGTCAATGGAATTCAGTAAAACGGTGAACAGATAATGAGACAGAAAGAAACGGTAGATGTAGCCAGCTATAAGACAGCCGCTAATTGCTCTGTTAAAAACCGGCGCTCAGAAGGAGTGGTGTAAGATTTGTTGAACGGGTAATGCATCTCAATCGTATCGTGATCTTTTCGTATTTCGAACTTTGGGGACCGAACAATTTGAATCGTTTTTACTTCTTCCTGTATAACTTTTTTTGCTAGTGGTGTTTTTGCTAGTGTAATGAGGACCATAGCGATGTCGCTCAGAAATTGCCTGGCGAAAAAAAGTGCCGCATGGTCTGCAGGCAGTTCTTCTTTTAGCAGCAGTGCGATTCCGGGAAAGTGACTGTTTAAACGAGTGGACTCTTCGGCCTGTTGTTTTTTGACGTCCACCCTGGTAACTGAAGGAAGTTGGGAAATATCCGAAGCCGTCAGATCAATGAAGAAAGGAACCAGCTTGTCTGCCGCATGAAGGGTAATGCCAACCACGGCCGACATCTCTATAAAAGTAATTTCATGGTTATGGTGAAGGACAATTCCTTTAATGTTGTTTTCTTTTCTCAAGTCATTCAGAAATCCGTTGATCGGCATACGATTTCCTCTCAGGAATAGCGTCAGTAAAGGACGCTCCATTTTTTCTCCATCAAGCTCCCGTAATCGCAAAGCATATACGTCCAGTAGTACCTCGTCCGTAGAACGAGATATGAATTTTTCCAGCATAACAGTTGAGTTCAACCAGAGATTATGAAAAAGGCCAATAGATTCCTATTAGCCTTTTGTCGGTATCGGGTATCGGTTTAGCTATGAAATGGAAATCCCGTTTGTTTATAACAGGTTTTCCATGATTTCTTTTGCTTCACCTTCTGAGAAGTACTCATCGCTGTTAAAAGAAAAAGCGACGATCAGCTTATTTCCATCAAATACCAGGCTTCTGTTTCCTGCCGCTTGATTTTTCAATACAACTTTGTCTACTTTTTTGTCATTAAATGCTTCTTTACCGATTTCATTGCCGCAGATAGCGGAAATCGTGTTAGCAATTTTTTCAGCACCTCTTGATTCAGCATATAGAATAGCATCGATGTCACTGGAGAATGTTTCCGCATCCACTTCCACCTTGATGTCTTTACCTGTTGCTTCTTTCATTCTTTTTTCTGACCATCCGAAGTCCAGACTGGCCAATGCTTGTTTTTCCTTTAATCCCATAAAAATGTGTGTTGGTTAATCGTTTCTATGTAAAACTACCTTCTTCACATCAAGCATTTGGCGGAGTTGAGCAGCTGACATTAATAGTTAGCAATCAGGATATAATGAGATGAAATTGGTTTAAACCCGATGAGCAGATCATAGCGCAGGACTTTCTGCTACCGGTAAAGTGTGCTTTGTCGGATGAAGTCAACCGTTGAATCTTCCATTCAATACGTCTTTCTCCGGGAAGTTGTTCCTGCTGTTCAGATAGTCTTCTTTATAATTATTCAGCGCAATTCGGTCTCCGTTATCGTTCTGCGATCGGGATGAACGACTTTTCCACGTAACCGACTTTACAGGAACATCGTGTCAGCTACCAAATACTAACTAGTTTCTACCAAGAACTAACCTACCGAAGTTACAAGAGGGAAAGTGTTTTCTTTTGAACTGAATTTATAAAACGATGATGAAACGGATTGTACTGACAAAGCTGGTAGCGGTAGTGATGGTGATGCTGGGTACGGTTACCATAAGCGCTGGAGCGGTCCGCTATTGGGTAGGCACAGGAAACTGGAATGTGGCCGCTAACTGGTCTGCTACTTCAGGTACTGCGGGCGGAGTCGGTGTACCAGTACCAGGGGATGATGTTATCTTCGATGCCAACGGATTGGGTCCATGTACCATCAACGCAGTCGTTTCAGTAGGAACGTTCAGCATCAACGGCTACACCAGTACCATCACACAGAATGGTACGCTGACGGTGATCAGTACATTCAACATCACATCAGGAACGTTTTCAGGAGGCGCCTTCACCACTACACTGGGGTCGTTCTCTCAAACAGGAGGTCTGTTTACAATTGCAGGCCCCACCACCATCAATGGAAACACCACGCTGGCAAGCGGAACGTTCAACCAGTTGGCAGGCGCTCCGTTACTGATAAAAGGTTCGATGACCATGACGTCCGGTGTAGTTAATCAGGGAGATGCGTTTACGGTATATAATGTCAACACGGGGGCGTTCACTATGGCCGGAGGAACTTTTAACGGGGGCACACAAAACATCAAAGTGGGTTCCTACTCTCAAACCGGAGGCACGTTCATCGCTTCGAGTGGTGTCACTCAAATTGCCGGCAATGCTGATTTTACAGGCGGAGCACTTGCATTTGTTCCCAACGGAGGTGTTGTTGATTTTCATATTGGCGCGAGCGGGCCTGCCCTTACCATTACCGGTACACCGGCACTGAATGACATCAGCTTCTCCTCCGATGGTTTTTCCTTTTATCATACCGTCACTACGCCTCTTGTTGCCAATACGATTACGATCGATCTTACGGTGAACAGTTATGTTCAGCTGAACATTGCTTCGACAGGAAGTCTGCGCGCCAAGGGAGACCTGGTCTGGGTGGGTAACTATACGCATCAGCTTACAGGAGGAACAATCTTTGTTGAAAAGAATATTATTTTAAACACCAACCAGGCAAATACCACACACCCCACCAATGCGGCAACGATCGAGATATGTGGAACGGTAGATCAGGATATCAAAAGTAATGTGGTTACCGGATACAATATCCTTCCCAACATCAGAGTGAACAAGCCCTCGGGTGTTCTGAATCTGATCGGGAATATCACGGTATCGGGTCCTGCATGGGATGTGGTATCGGGTACAATCAATCCGAACATAGGAACATCGACCCTGTATTTCTACCAGCCGGTGGGTGGAACACCCATTACCGTGTCGGGCGATCAGACGCTGGGCGATGTTACCATATTGCTTGCCTACTCTACTGTGGGATTAACCATTCTGAATAATGTCACCGTAGAAAGTCTGGTATTAAACTCCAACAATTCGGTTAAAATTCAGCTGAGCGGAACAGTCACGGTAAATAAGAATCTTTATCTGACAGGTACCGGAACCAATGGTATTGTATTGAGGGGAGGAACCATCTATGCGAAGGGGGATATTGATTTGTCGGCCACCTATACCGCACTGGATTCGTTTAACACAGGGACCATAGAAATCGTTGGTACAGGCGCACAGACCCTGACCGGGACAGCATTAGGTCAGTGCGTACTTCCTAATATTGTGATTGACAAACCATCGGGTCTACTCACCATTTCAAACACCGTTACGTTACAGGGCAGCTGGACTTACAAGCAGGGCAGCGTAGATGCGGTATCCAATTTCTCGACCGTATTCTTTACCAACTACACTACGATCCTTTCTGCTTTACCCGTCATTGATGGGCAGGGTATCTCCACCAACATGACTTTTTACAACCTGCGTGTCAGCAATCCTTATCCTTCCTCGGTGAAGGTGAACGGAGCATTGCAGATTGGCAATGATTTACGTGTTGCTTCCGGCACCACACTTGACAACAGCGCCAACTATCCGATCACGGTGAACAGAAACTTCACTAATGCAGGCACGGTTAGCGCCAATGGTGCAACGATCGTTATCGGTGGTGACTTCACAAACAGCAGTGCCGCCAGTATAATCAATACATCAAATGGAACGGTAACGATCAGCGGTGACTTAAGCAGTGCGGGTATTGTAAATGCCGCCAACGCCACCTATACATTTAATGGGTTCAGCAGTCAGAATATTTCTTCAGCAGGAGGCCTTGCGGTAAGTAAACTCGTGGTGAATAAAACTTCCGGAGCCGCTGTGACTTTACTTTCACCGGTTGTTGTTAAAGCGGGTGGTCAGCTGACATTGACTAATGGTACGATCGTGACAAGCGCTGCAAATTCACTGACGCTGAAGGACCTTGTTACCACCACCATTGGAAGCGCGAGCAGTTATGTAGATGGGCCAATGAACTACGAAATTCAATCCACCAGTTCGCGTACCCTCAATTTTCCGATTGGGAAAGGTGGTGCATGGCGTCCGGCCGAATTAACGGTGCAGCATAATTCTGCGGCCACCGTCTTTACCTACAAAGGCGAGGTAATCAATGCGTCAGCATCAGCGTTGGGCCTTACACTTCCTGCGGCCCTGGAGCGTGTTAGCAGTATTAGGTATTATGACTTTAACAGCAATGGCGCAAGTAATCTCACTGCAGGATTTATTAAACTGTATTTCGGCCCGGATGATGAAGTGAACAACCTGGCCAAGTTAGGTGTGGCTGTAGGAAAAGCAGGAAGCGGTATGCCTACTGCCTGGACAACTATATCGGCTGCATCTCCAACAGGTACCTGTACACTGTGTGCCGGATTCATGACCGGAGCAGTGGTGTCAACCAGTTTTTTGCCGGTGGTGGCCACCAGCGGAATCACGCACCAGCTATTTACCCTTGCCAATACCGTTGCAGGTACAGGAATTAATAATGCGTTACCCATTGAACTATCCTCCTTTACCGTTACTGCGCAATCCAACGCCGCATTACTTCAATGGATTACCGAAGTAGAATTCAATAACGATTATTTTGTGATTGAACGCGCAGAAGGGAATCAGCCCTTTGTTGCGATAGGTCAGGTTAACGGTGCAGGGTCCGTAAAGACACAGCGCGCTTATTCCTGGTTAGATAAAAATATTCCCCATGGAAAACTGTATTACCGCCTGCGGCAAGTTGATTTTGATGGGAAATTCACCTACTCCAAAGTGTTGAACTTCTATCAACAGGACGAGGAAACTCCATTTGTTATTTATCCGCTGCCCGTGCATCACTCCCTTCTTTATTTCAGTTCGCTTTCAACGGTACGTATACTTGATGCAACCGGACGGACTTTATCTACGCATGAACAGGTAGAACAGGTCGATGTCAGCCATCTGGCCTCAGGGATGTACTATGTCATCAATCAAAAAGGTGATGTAAGAAAAATGACCATCGTGAGGTAATGCTCCGTGTATGGTTTGCCTGTTGATAAAACGATTAATCACGCGATGCATAAAATCCATTTCTGATGATGAAAAACTGGCTGATGGTTTTCCTTGTATTGGCGGGAGGTCTGCTGACGGCAGCAGGCGTATTACTTTGGCTGGGCAACATGACACCGGGTAGGCCACCCGATGGAGAATGGAAATGGTTGTATTACTTCTGTGTATCATTTGCGTTTCTATCAGGTGGTCTACTGACCTATTCCTTGCTGCACCGTTTGCGGATAGAAATCCTTTTTGTCGTACTGGTGATGATGGCCACGGTTAGTTTTATCGGGGTGTGCCTTATCCAGATGTCGAACATCCTGACCTCGGGATCATCGGTGAAAATCAGCTCCATGTTACTGGGGATGATTAACGGATTTATTATTCCCGTATTGATCTGTGTTATTCTTTACCGGAAAAACGGATTTCTCGTCAGGTCAAAGGATTGATCGTGCGTTGATCATTGAATACATCAGGTAACACCACCGGCACGATGTGTGAACAGGCCTGCATTCACCACGTGGATACTACTGCCCAAATCTTTATTTAACGTTTAAGAGATCAATCAGTTCCTCCCGGTTAAATGTATGCGTCTCTTTGCAAAATTCATCATACGTGATCGAAGGGAGTAAGCCTGCCGCACGGATGATTTCGGTATACAGCTTTTTGTTTTTTGAATGGTGAATCTCATGTTCATGATACACCTCATTGCCTTGCAAATAGTTCCGAAGCAGGGATACCGACGCTCCTCCTTTTACGCCATTGTTGCGTAACAAGACACCCTGTGTAGAAGGATCTATCGCTACTTTCAATGGACGCTTTATGTGCGTCATTCCCAAACCCCAGCACAAAACATTGTTTTGCAGATCGTAGGAAACAGGGAAATCCAGTTCGTCTTTGGTGAGTGGAATATTTCCAATCAGTGGATAGTGCCCCCGAAAGAGGTAACGATCCGACATGAAGTAGGCCGGAAGCATTGGTGTATTCTGTAAAAGGGACGTATCGACTACCGGAATCTGAAGTGCATTTTTGCAAAACAATTCCGTACCATACAATCGGACCAGCACAGGAACCTGCATGATTTCAAGAAAGTAATGCGGTGGGGAGACCAGTTTTTTTGAGGTGATGTGCTTTATCGGGAATAGGATCTTACCTATTCCAAAAGAAGTCCGGCTCAACGGGAACGCAAAAAGATCACCGGACTGATAGTTTATTTTTTTTAAGGTTTGCTTTTTCAGTTGACTCATCACCTCTGTATAACCGGCAGGTGAAGATTGAATAAAATCCATGATCCACTCCTGTAGTTGAGCGAAGGTTTTCATGTTTGTGTTGCATTCCGTTACGGCCATTCTTTCAGACAGGCAGTGCTGATTGGAAATACTTGCGGCATACGCTTCACTATTGAACCGATCCCGCTTGTCAAAACGAACAACAAAGGAGAAATGAATGGGGGAATGGGTTTCAATGCTGGAGAGGGTGAGGGGCTTTTCTTTACCCTTTGAGGTCTTGGGAAGAAGTGTCCTGCGTTGGTTTGTTTTTAAATCATAGTCTCTTTCAATATAACAGTCGGATGCCCTGCACTGAATTACTTTTTTTACATGATCGTGATCAAAGTAAATCCAGACATTATTTCTTAATGCAGTACAATCCCAGTGGGAAGGCACCGGATCTAAACCAAAATATTTTCGCTGCTCATTAGTTAGTGTGAATTCCATCAGTCATTTGTTATGGGTGAATAAATATCCCAACAAGCAGAGGATACCAAAAGCGGAATACTAAGCAGTAGCACCGATAACTAAATAAAAAGGTGAAGCCGATAGAACAGGAGCACAGCACTCCTCGTTTTACTTTACATTCATTGCAGGATGGAAAATTTTACCCTGTAACCCGTCATGAACGCATTTGCAAATGATGAAGAGGAATGCAGGAAAGATCTGTTCTTTTTTTGACGGCAGCTACATGGAAATCCGGTTGCAGCATACGTGCGAGGGATCCATTCCGTTACGGATGCTTTACAGTGCGGATAACGAATTGGAAGACTATCTAAAAGGGATCGATTTAAGCGACCTGCTCATGTAGTACATCCCTCCCTCATTTGACTTGCTAATTTGGGTGATGATGACTTCCCATCATCTGGTTAGCAACCAGCCGGTAAAACTTTATCCAGGCTAGTTCTACTTGCTCATTCCACTTTCCTTTCAGGTGTCTTTGCAAAGCGAAAATTAAGGCATCGCCCACATACTCGTAGTGAGCTGTTTTCACTTCGTAACCGGTATGGCGTTGACCCAGTTCATTGATGTCCGGCTGTATACGGGACCATTCATTCAAATGAGTGACCACGTACCCGATATGTGCGGTGAATTTGCGCGCCTGCAATTGGATATTTTCTTTAAATAGTGGCCGGATGGAAGGATGTAAATAAAACAGCCGGTTATACAAGTCAATGGCCATCTCCACGGAATCACCAACCATCAGCCATGTCTCAGTGATTACTGCAATTTCTTCTGGTGTCAGTTTCTTGTCATCAACCATTTCTTCTAATCGGTTCATAGTGCATAAGGGTAACAATGTAGGGTATCTCGCAAATCGGTTTTACGAAATACGGCAATTGCTATCTAAAAGGTACATAATAAGGGGCTACAATAGGTAGACATACCGTTGTATCCGTTCAAATTGAATCAGAATGGCGATTTTTATTCATTTAGCAGTATGTACTCAGGTAAAACAAGAGTTAATAAAAAATATCTATTTTAGCCTCTGATCAGCGAGTGTCCTCTCTGTTCTATCGAAGTTTGTAACTGTTGCAGTATGCTGAGACCGATTTGTGGAGGGGTAGTCGTCATTTTATGTGTCCTGCTTACTCATAAGACAGGTATCGCACAGGCGGCAGATACCGTTGAAGTTCGTAAAATCATGGCCCTTGCCACTGCACTACGCGAACACAACCCGGATTCTTCCTATGCATTGACACAAAAAGGAATTGAACTGGCGAGGGTTGCCCATGATCAGGTAGGGCTCGTTGACCTCTTTATATCCAGAGGTGCCTATCACTGGACAAAAAACAATTACCTCCCTGCCATAGACGATTACAATGAAGCGCTTTCATTAAGTCATCGAATCAACTTTAAAAAAGGAGTTTATCGTGCACAGATCAATTTAGGCCAGGTGCATTCCAAATTGGGTGATTATCCACGGGCAATTGACTACTTCCTGAAAGGTATAGCACTGGGAGACGCTGCGCAATTTGATAACAGTTCGGCGTATAACAGTCTTGCCGTAGCCTATAAGAAAAACAACAATCTCGAACAGGCAGTCCTGGCACTACAGGAAGCTGTTAAATTAATAAAGCCTTCCCCGGATACCTTTCAGAATGGTTTGCGCGGAGGTATTTATTCGAACCTGGGCAATATCTACCTGATCAAAGGAGAGCTGGATACGGCCATGTATTATCAGAAAAAAGCACTTCATATTTTTGATTCCCTGCACCAAACGCGAGGTCAGGTGGTTTGTTACAATAACATCGCAGAGATACTTATCCTGCAGGAAAAGAAGGAGGAAGCCCTGATCTGGTCCCAAAAAAGTCTTGACTTGAGTCACCAGGCAGGTCTGTATGCCAATGAAGCATCGGCTTTGGAAGGGATGGCTACGGTAGCAGCAAAGAAGGGAGACCGGCAGCATGTCTTGAATTTATTAAGTAAGGCCATTCGCATTTCGGAAGAGCATAAGCACAAAACGGAGTTGATTCGTTTATACCGAAGCATTGCAGGCACCTATGAATCGCTGGGTAAAAATGAGCTCGCCCTGCTTTACCTGAAGAAACACATCGCGGCGAAAGATTCGGTCTTCAATCAGGAAGCCAATAATAAAGTGGCCAACCTTCGTGTAGGTTACGAAATCAATAAAAGAGAAATCGATAAAAAACTTTTAATGCAGGAACACCGGATTGCCTTGCTGAACAGGAATATCCTGATCGGTTGCGTTGTGGCCTTGCTGGTAATGGCAATCATTTTCACGTATTACCAGTTTCTAAGGATAAAAAAGAATAAGTTAGTGATTGAGCAGCAGCGGGTGATTCATGAGACCCAGCAACAACTGTTGTATCAGGAATTGGAAAATGAGAAATTAAAACAACAGGAGTTACAGTGGGAAATTGAAAAAAGTTCAAGAGAACTCACGACACATGCATTACATCTTCTTCAGAAAAATGAAATGCTGGAAGAGATTAAGGAAGGGCTGGTGGACATACATAATGAGTTGGATCCGGAGACACGAAAAGATATTCAGAAGCTGGTGAGTTCGATTAATTTAAGTCATCATCAGGATAAAGAATGGTTAGGGTTTAAAGCACATTTTGAAAAAATACATGTAGGTTTTTTTGAGCGGCTTCAGCAGGAATATCCGGACCTGTCAGGGAACGACATTAAGATTTGCTCCCTGGTCAAATTAAATCTGGGTTTAAAAGAGACGGCCTCTATTCTGGGCATATCAACGGAAAGTGTGAAGACCGCACGCTACCGGTTGAGGAAAAAACTAAAACTGGAATCTTCTCAGAACCTGGTTTCTTTTCTGGCGGGGATATAGTCTCCCTTCACGTTCTTTATCCTTGGTGTCGTATGCCAGACGTCTCAACGATCGACACAATCTATTATAGAGTGAGCATGGGAGTGGTGAGGTTGCTACAGACCCAATTCGCCTGACGGAGAGAGTAATGGCGATTTCCTTTGCCATGCATTCTGCTTTACCTTCATGATAACACATTCATTGCAGAAAAGATCATTTCTGAGATCTCACCTGGCGAGCCATTGACTAAATAGATCTGTTCATCTGCTAAGTAGCCACCAATGGAAATGGTAGAATAAAGTAGGTTTGAACATAACATACACCTTATCCACTTATTTATGTCAGTTACACCACGTCAGGTCGAATTAGTTCAGAACACCTGGAATTTTGTTCTCCTCAATACACAGGATGCCGGAGGAATTTTTTATGATCGATTGTTTACGATTGACCCTGCGCTTCGTGCATTGTTTAAAAGTGATACGAAAGTGCAATCAGCTTTACTGATTGGTATGATCTCATTTGCGGTAAAGAAATTAAACAGCATTGGTGATATTGTATCGGATGTAAAAGCATTGGGTGCCCGTCATAAAAATTATAACGTGAGAGCGGAAGACTATGCTACCGTGGCCACTGCGCTGCTGTGGACATTGGAAAAAGCACTGGGCAGTGACTGGAACGAAGAAACAAAAGACGCTTGGGTGGCTGTCTATACCTTGCTTGCTACCACCATGCAGGCCGGTGCCGCGGAAGCTTGATTGACGTTCCATCATCATGAGGGCATTTCTTGTAATGGCAGGAGTATTGTTGCTGGGCGAATTGCGTGTGGCGTCAGCTCAGGCGACCTGTAATTCGGATGCGCTTAGAACAACCTGTGTATCCAGATTGGGCGATGGCTTCCATTTTTTGAAGAGCTACCTCATCGATTCGGACAATGGCACAAGAGACAAAGTAGAATACAGTTATGTGTTTACCCGCGGTACGATGTATCAGATTAACCTGTGCATGGCGAACGAAGCCGGACCCATGACGATGGTGAGCATACTGGACGGAAGCCGGAACAAAATGGCAACGAATAAAACAGACACACAGTGGGTGCCGGTCATTTCGTTTTTATGTAATGCAACCGGCATCTACTACCTGCAATACACTTTAGAAAATGGTGCATCATGTGCGGGTAGTGCACTCGGATTTCAAAGACCACTGAAGGAATAGGGAGTGACTGTTAAACGAAATGGAATTTAATCGCTTTACGTCTACGGATGCACTCATCGTGTATTCCGTCTATCGGCCACTGAATGTGGAAGAGGTAGTCGGCTTTAAGGATATTATTCTGTTTTATGATTACATCAATCATGATGTACTCTCGTACGAAGAACTGAATGAACGTGTGAACCGATTACAAGCGATTGGCTGGCTCGAAGTAAAACAGGATGGACTACGCACTACTCAGAAGTATCATCAATGGCGGTCTGAGACGTTCAAGAACAAAAAACCGCCTTCGGTACAAAAAGAAATAAAAGAAATTACGACTTGCCTCCAGTTGAACGGGAGTGTCTTACCAACTACGGCCTGTGCTGTGGTTTCGCTGGACCGTGCGAATTTTGAAAAGGCACGACAGCAGTACCTTTCTCGATAAAATACCGTAACGGACTACCTCAGTGGTCATGAATGTAGGTGAGGAGGTGATCGTTAGTAGCAGGATTCAATTTATTTTACCTGAGAAAGCCAATCTTTGGCGGTATTGAGATGATTGAAATACTGAACCACTACCAGCTTGTTACTTATTTTGCTGACGATAAGCTGAAGGGCAGACTGTACAGAAACTTTATCCGATTGAATGACGGCAGAATATTGAAAGCCTTCTTCTACTGCCCGGGGGAACCAGTCTTCAATCAGCCAGTTTTGATTTTCCACGGAAACCGTAATCACTTTGGAATTATCGGCCACCATTTTGATGGCCTGTTTTTCAATGAGCAGTTGCAGTGAGAAGTTGCACGCTTCTCTAAATTGAGCTGGAGTGGCCTGTCCATTCCAGTCCAGGTGAACTGCGCGCACATCATTATGAAAATAGATCCTGCAGTAGGCCTTATCATAATGAAGTGCGGGAGCGCGGTTAAACATTTTACTGAGAAAGGTGAATAGTTGCATGATGTAATGAGGATAATTCCTTGAGTTAATGGGGATAAATGATGGGTCGCGTTGCGCAATAAAAGATGCCGTTTAGAATTTCTTGAACGATTCAAAGAATTCATCCTTGCGGCTACGTGCCACCGTGAGCTGATCTCCATTGATCATGACCACATAGCCGCCAGCGCCACGCACATATTCTTTGGCATATTTCATGTTGACCAGGTAGGAATTGTGGATACGATAAAAGCCATACATCACCAGGATCTCTTCCACTTCCTTCATGGTTTTGGATATCAGGATTTTTTTTCCGGGGGTGTTCAGGTGGAAATAGGTATAGTTACTTTTTCCTTCGCAGTATAAAATATTTTCAGGGTCAACAAAG
>JAHEZH010000033.1 GCA_023251155.1 Flammeovirgaceae bacterium
TGATGCTAAAATGATTAATAAAACGGAGCGCATGCGGAAATCTCTTTGAGGCATAGTAAATATGGGGAAAAAGGAGATAGCGGTGGATTGAAATTATCTATGAAAGGTGAAAGGTTCATAGATAAATCCTATATCTTCATATAAACAATCAATTTGATCTATTGGACAGCCAATTGTAATCTTGAATTCCGTAACTTCAGAATAAAGCCTCAGCGGCGTTAATCAAGAATACACAATCAATAAACCATACAACCGAAAATGGAAAAACATGCAACAAATGGCGAAGCCACTTGCCCCTTCACCGGAGCAACCAAGCAAGCCGCAGGCAATGGCACACGCAACCGCGACTGGTGGCCGAACCAATTAAAGCTGAATATTCTTCGTCAGCATTCTTCTTTATCCAATCCCATGGATGAGCAGTTTAACTATGCCGAAGAGTTTAAGACACTGGATCTGGAAGCCGTGAAGAAAGACCTCCATGCATTGATGACTGACTCACAGGACTGGTGGCCGGCTGACTTTGGTCACTATGGTGGATTGTTCATTCGTATGGCATGGCACAGTGCAGGTACCTATCGTGTGTTTGATGGACGCGGTGGTGCCGCTGGCGGGCAGCAACGTTTTGCCCCGCTCAACAGCTGGCCGGATAATGTGAGCCTCGATAAAGCACGCAGATTACTTTGGCCGATCAAACAAAAGTACGGCAGGAAAATATCATGGGCAGACTTAATGATTCTGACCGGTAATGTGGCACTGGAATCCATGGGGTTCAAAACATTTGGATTTGCCGGAGGCCGTGAAGATACCTGGGAGGCACAGGAAGATGTCTACTGGGGATCGGAAACCAAGTGGCTTGGTGCCGACATACGCTATGCGGATGGATCGCACGGTGTTCCTGAAAAGCATGGAGTGGTGGTTTCGGATGACGACCCGAAAGGCAAGACACATGAACGTAATCTTGAAAAGCCATTGGCCGCTGCACACATGGGCTTGATTTATGTAAACCCTGAAGGTCCGGATGGTAATCCTGATCCCGTGGCCGCAGCAAAAGACATTCGCGATACGTTTGGACGTATGGCGATGAATGATGAAGAGACCGTTGCCTTGATTGCCGGTGGTCACACCTTTGGCAAAACACATGGTGCTGCTCCATCTACTCATGTTGGGAAAGAACCCGAAGCCGCTGATATTGAACTGCAAGGGTTTGGCTGGAACAATAGTTATGCTTCCGGCAAAGGAAAAGATACAATTACAAGCGGCCTGGAAGTAACGTGGACAACAACACCTACCCAATGGAGCAATAACTTCTTCGAAAATCTCTTTGCTTTCGAATGGGAGTTGACAAAGAGCCCCGCCGGTGCCCATCAGTGGGTTGCAAAAAATGCAGACCCTATCATTCCGGATGCCTACGATAAAAACAAAAAGCATAAACCAACCATGCTGACTACCGACTTGTCATTGCGTATGGACCCGGCATATGAAAAGATTTCAAGACACTTCCTCGAAAATCCGGATGCTTTCGCTGATGCGTTTGCCCGTGCCTGGTTTAAACTGACCCACCGCGACATGGGACCTCGCTCACGTTATTTAGGTAATGATGTTCCTAAAGAAGAATTAGTGTGGCAGGATCCTATTCCAGCTGTAGACCATAAACTGATTGATCATGCCGATGTGAATGCATTGAAAGCAAAAACACTGGAAGCCGGTCTCAGCGTTTCTGAATTGGTATCCACAGCATGGGCTTCTGCTTCTACTTTCCGCGGATCAGATAAAAGAGGCGGTGCCAACGGAGCCCGTATACGTCTTGCTCCCCAAAAGGACTGGAAGGTGAATAATCCATCGCAGTTAAAGAAAGTGCTGGACAAACTGGAGGCGATACAAAAGGAGTTCAACGGTGCGCAAAAAGACGGTAAGAAAGTCTCCATGGCCGACTTGATTGTATTGGCCGGAGCAGCGGCCATTGAGAAAGCAGCGAAAGATGCCGGACATGCTGTAACAGTTCCGTTTACTGCGGGCCGTGCCGATGCTTCGCAAGAGCAAACAGATGTGGAGTCAGTTGGCTACCTTGAGCCGTTGGCGGATGGCTTCCGTAACTATCGCAATATCAAGGCAGATGCTTCTACAGAAGAACTACTGATCGACAAAGCGCAACTGTTGACATTAACAGCGCCAGAGTTGACGGTATTGGTTGGTGGATTGCGTGCACTCAATATCAATACAGATGGATCGAAGAACGGTGTATTCACGTCTACACCGGGTAAACTGACGAATGATTTCTTTGTCAATTTGCTTGATATGAATACCGCGTGGAAAGCAACAGATGACAGCAAAGAATTGTATGCCGGTACCGATCGCGCCACAGGCAAAGCAAAATGGACGGCTACCCGTGCAGATTTGGTATTCGGTTCGAATTCTGAGTTGAGAGCCCTTGCGGAAGTATATGGAAGTGCTGATGCGAAAGAGAAATTCGTGAAGGACTTTGTGGCTGCATGGAGTAAAGTGATGGAGCTGGATCGTTTTGATCTGGCTTAGTAAACAAAATGGAATAAAAAAAGGCTGGTTTGGAAACGAACCAGCCTTTTTTTATGAAAAATAGTTATGCCCATCCTGTAAGTTTATGGCTGGCACATGCGACTTACTGTGTAAACCATTTGGATGGAAAGAGAATTCATAGAGATGATCAACACCCACCGCGGGATAATTTTCAAGGTCTGTCGTATGTACGATCGGGAAAACAGGTATCGCGATGATCTTTTCCAAGAAATCGTTTTGCAGCTGTGGAGGTCATTTCCCGGCTTTCGGGATGAAGCGTTACCGAGCACATGGATGTATCGCGTGGCGCTGAATACCGCGATTACTCACTTTCGAAAGCAGAAGAGAAAACCGGAGCAGCAGTCCCTATCAGCAGCTGAACTTCGCATTTCAGACCCTTCGGCAGGGCAGGAAGATAATGGACAGGCAGCTCTTCTCAACCGGGCAATTGATCAGCTTACTTCCATTGAAAAAGCATTGATCATGCTGTACCTGGAGGAAAAGAACTATAACGAGATCAGTGAGATTATGGGAATCACGACTAACCATGTGGGCGTAAAGCTCAATCGGATAAAAACAAAATTGGAACAAAAAATAAACCCTAAGAAAAATGAATCTTGAAGAATTAAAAACCGCCTGGACAGCCTACGATCATCAGCTGAAAACTTCTCAGCAGATACAGGAGAAATTAATCACCAGTATGATCACCTCGCGCTCTGCCTCCCGTTTTTCAACGGTCAGGAAAAAGTATGTGCTGGGCATGAGCTGGATGGCACTTTGCTTATCCGCCGGGCTGGTGGTTATTGCCACCAATCCATTTGATTATCATTCTCTATTGCAGTTCGTACCCATAGCGTTGCATAGCCTGTGCCTTCTGATGTTGCTGATGGGCATGCTCAAAGGTTATCTCCGTTTGCAGACGATTACCATTGAAAAGGAAACACTGGATGCATCGTTAAGAAATATCATTCACGAATATGAACGGCCACAACAGTTGATGAAGTATACACTGATTACGTTGTTGTTTACCGCAGTAGTACTTTTCCCGCTGTCATTTCTGCCCGCTCACATTAGCCGTATGGGAATGGGTGTTGCCATTGCCGAGCGTTTGATACCCATTGCCCTATCCGCTTTGTTATTATTCGTGGCCTACAAACTGGGTGCTTTCCGCGAACGAAATGCACCACGCTTTAAAGAAGATCTCACCGAGCTGGAACAATTAAAAGCATTGTCAATGGAGCTGAGAGCTGATTAAGTTTGCCGTCTTACGTAATAAAGATTGTTTTGATCGGAAGTAATTGATCTCTTATGGTTAGATACTGAAAGGGTGATCTGTTGCGGGTTCACCCTTTTGTTTATCTCCTATCCGTTGTTAGTTACCGCAGTGAAATTCATTTCTTGAGGATAAAAAATGAATGAAGACTGTTTTTTTTTGAAAAGCCATTCAATTCCAGGTCACCAATCGGATCCTGATCCTGCGACTTTTAAGTTCAATGCATTTTAGCCAGAGCCAAACTACCCAAAACGGGAAGGGCAGATTTAGTGTAGCTTTAGATACCTTTCACTCAAATTGAAGACAAAGTATGCCCCATAAACTGTACATCATTGGTTCTGGTGCTATCGGTAAAGCACTCGCAGTGTTTCTAACGCATCAGCAAAGAGAGGTCGTGTTGATCCGGGGAAGTAGTGATGATGGTACCCATTACCAAGAGAAGATCGAACTTACCCTGAGTGATCATACCAACTTGGTGGCTGAAGTGGAGGTGGATTCATTACGCAATCATCCGGTACTGGAGGGTGTTGTTATCCTGACCAACAAGTCGTTTGGAAATCAAAAACTAGCTTCTGCATTGAAAGGAAGACTCCATGCTCCTCTGGTGATTTTGCAAAATGGTCTTGGTGTGGAACAACCTTTTATTGATAATGGATTTCAGGATGTTTATCGTTGCGTCCTTTTCGCAACAAGTCAAATTACAGATAATGGCAAGTTAAGATTTAAACCGGTTGCTGTTTCCCCTGTTGGAATAATAAAAGGTGATGAGCGTACATTAAATGCGGTTGTTAATTCGATCACTACGCCCGTATTTCAATTTCGTGCCGAACAGGATATTCAATTATTCATCTGGAAGAAGGCAATCGCTAACAGTGTATTCAATTCCATCTGCACTTTATTGGAAGTGGATAATGGAATTTTTCACAGGAATGAAGAAGCAATGCGATTAGCAAAACGAATTGTAAAGGAGTGTGTTGCTATTGCGCAGCAAAGCGGAGTTCAGCTTCAGGAGCAAGATGTTGTTGATAGTATTTTACTGATCAGTAATTCTTCAGATGGTCAACTGATCTCTACGTTACAAGACATTCGTAGTAAAAGAGAAACAGAAATTGATATGCTGAATTTTGAATTTGTAAGGATTGCCCAAAAATCAGGAAGAGCAGATCAGATTACAGAGACAAATTTGCTGGGTGAGTTGGTGAAAATCAAATCTGATTTAAATCGCAGATAACAACAATCACGTCCACTTCACCCTGATATACTTATCATTCTTTTTAACGTGGGCGGAGATTACTCTCAGTATCGCTTTAAAAACATTTTCGCCAAACTTGAATCCTTGAAGTGTGTTTATCGGAACTGAGAGGCGGATAAATGTTCCCTGAAGGGGGTGAACTTCGATCGTTTGGTGCACTAAACTAACCTTCGCATAAACCTGTTACAATAAATCGCAACCATTCAAAGAAAGCGGACATTGAAAGTTAATGCAAGTGTTTTTACTTTATGTTTAATTGTTTTAAAGGTGCTTGCTTTGAAATATTACGTGTCAATTTTCAGATTCATGCTCCGGGTTGAGCTGATGTTAGTAACGATTATCTCTTCCTCCACCTTTGCCCAATCAATAGATTCTATAAAGCAGACTACAGCCTCTGAAGAACTTGGCGACCGGCTCACTCTACTAATTTACAATCGCACCATCCGAAGTACAAATGGTGCTTATCGGATGGATCAAAGTATTGTACCTAATATAAAACTAAATAACTGGCTAAAAGTTGAGCTAGGCTTTCGCCTCGGAGAGACGGTCACGCAGCATCACGCGTATAGTCATTATAAACTTGAACTTCAATCAAAGCGATTTTGGAAAACAGCTCGCATAATTGCCAGACTATCGGATAATATTGTCAGGTACAAATTACCAGTTTTTACAAAAAGTAATTACTTGCTTGTGGCTGAAGGTCAACATCCTTTTGCTCGGTCCTTCACTGCTTTATTTGCTTATGGATATGTGCTTACGTGGCAACAAAATAATTTGCTTGAGTCAACTCCAATCCGAAAAGGTAAAAGAGATTTTTATAGTACCTATAAACTGGGAATACGTTATTCATTAAAAGATAAAGGAACCGTTGAAGCACTTTGGGGAGCTTACGATGTGTTTAATCCATACTTACTTTCTGAACCATTTACTCAACTCTCCTTCGACTATCGTTTTCTTAAACGTGTTTCTCTTTATTCCTATTATCGATACCAGTTCAATAGGAGAAGAATCGATGTGCCCTTGAATGCATTCTATACAGTTGGCCTCAAATTTCATCTGTTATAATCGGAGGCAGGAACACGGTTTATCGCAGCTGGTAATTTTTTATGGTCAATTCCACTTTACCCTGATGTATTTTTCATTCTTCTTAAAATGAGCAGGGATTGCTTTTAAAATGGCTTGCTGAAGTTTGGTCAGCAATGCTTCTTTTACAAAACCCTGATGTACGGCCAGGCTCACCTCGCGTACTGGCTCGGGTGCAATGAAGTGCTTCACATGTTTACTTTTGGTATTGGCGGCCAGCTCAGGGATAAGCGTATAACCGTAATTGTTGTCCACCATGGCTTTCAGTGTTTCAAACGAGCCGCTTTGGTAATTGAGTTGATTGTTTGATTTCTTTCCTTTGGTTGAGCAGAGATTAAGCGCCTGGCTACGGAAGCAATGTCCTTCTTCCAGCAAAAGCATGTTATCTTGTGTGAGCGATTTGATGCTTACTTTTTCCTGCTCAAAGTATTTCAGATTTTCAGACGTGTATAATAGAATGGGCTCATAGAACACCGGTATTTCACGGATCTCTTTATCTTCCACGGGTGTCACCAGAATCGCCACATCCAGCCGATCTGTTTTCAATTGACGGATAAGGTCCTCGGTTTGCAACTCCGTGACGGTAAACGAAATACCCGGATGTTTTTCAAGAAAGCTGTTGAGAAACCGGGGGAGCAAGTAAGGGGCAAGCGTTGGAATGACGCCCAGGCGAAACGTTCCTTCGATGGTATCCTTCTCATTGCGAATGAATTCCTTCAGGTTCTTTACTTCCTGCAATATCTGTCGTGCCCGCGATATCACCGTCTCACCGGAGGCGGTTGGCTTTAAAGGAAGGCTCTTGTCAAAGATTTTTACACCCAGCTCTTCTTCCAGTTTCTTCACCATCATGCTCAGTGTGGGTTGCGTCACATGGCAATGTTCGGCAGCTTTGACATGGTTGCGGTGGATATCCAACGCTACTATATATTCCAATTGTTGTAAGTTCATTCGATTGTAATTCAGATTAAAACGATGTAATAAATCATATCAATGAGCACATAGCAATTATTGATATGGTTTATAATCCATGCAAATGTATTTTTGCCGCATTCACTAACAAAATTTTTTAACCACTATGTCAAAAGGATTATTATCAATTGGTCAGCCCTTCCCGGCCTTCAAAAAGACGGCAGTTGTTTCCCTTGAAAAAGGAAAGGAATTTTTCGATATCACTTCAGAGGAGTTAGTCAATGACGAAGAGCGCTGGACTGTCATGTTCTGGTGGCCAAAGGATTTCACGTTTGTGTGCCCTACTGAAATTGCCGAATTCAATAAGAACTACGGTGAATTCCGCGATCGTAATGCCAACCTGATCGGTGCATCTACTGATTCGGAGTTTGTTCACCTGGCCTGGAGAAACAACCACGCTGACCTGAAAGACCTGAAGTTCCCCATGTTGGCAGATACTTCCAAATCATTGGCCGAAGATCTTGGTATTTTGGAAGCCAATGAAAAGGTGGCTTACCGTGCTACTTTTATCATCGATCCACAAGGTATCGTACGTTGGGTAAGTATCTACGACTTGAACGTTGGCCGTAACGTGAAAGAAGTAGTGCGCGTACTGGATGCATTGCAGACCGATGAGCTTTGCCCTTGTAACTGGGAAAAAGGAAAAGAAACCATCAAAGCGTAATTAGTTGATGGAGACCACAACCGTGACCTATTCAGAAAGCACACAGGAATTTCTGGACTTTCTGAAACTGGATAAAGAATATAAAAGTGAAGCACTTGATTTGCTGGAAGAAGGAAAGTCGCGCTACGTGACGGACCTGAAACTGAACTTCAAGAATTCGTTTGAGAGCGAATACCTGAACAAGAAAGAGATTGCCTTGTTAGGTGTAGCACTTGCGGTGAATTCCAACCATGCTATCCTGCGCACGTTCTTCAGCGAAAATGCATTGCAGGAAGGGGCTACGGCAGCAGAGATTGCAGAGGCAGTAGGGTGTGCATCGTTGCTCAGCGCGAACAATGTGTTTTATCGCTTCCGTCACTTCATGAACAAAGAGAAGTACAACGAAATACCCGCACGCATCAAGATGAACATCATGGGCCGACCGGTAAATGGCAAGGAGTTCTTTGAACTGATGAGCCTGGCGGTGAGTGCAGTCAATGGCTGTGAGATGTGTGTGAAGGCACATGAACATTCATTGATCGAGCTGGGTAGCAAAGAAGAACGCATTTTTGAATCGGTTCGCCTTGCTTCAGTAATTGTAAGCTTATCGAAAGTAATTTATTAGTGTTTGTTTGTTTAGAAGTTTAAGTGTTTGAAGGGCGGGCTCGTAAGGGCTCGCCTTTTTTTATGAACTGCAGAGATCACAGAGATGCGCAGAGTAATATTTCAATTAATCCTTTGCGTTCTCTGTTCTCTTTGCGGTTAACAGATCGTTCACATCCGGACGTACTATTCCGAAGTCGAACGAGTGGTTGATATGATTGTTGCTAAATTGATGTGAATTCATCTTTTTATTCACTGGCATATTTATTGGCCATCAACCCAGCATGATCCGAAACTACCTGCTCATTACTGTTCGCAACATGATGAAGAACAAAGTCTTCATCCTCATCAATGTACTTGGTCTTGGGGTGGCACTGGCTGTTTGTATTGTTGGTTTCCTGGCGTACGAGTATGATGCCACGTTTGATGCTGTTCATCAGAACAGAGAAACGATTTACCGCGTAAGCGCGGTACGCCAGTTTGAAAATTCATTGACCCATTTTGGTTATGCTCCGCTTCCGCTGGGAGAGATAACCGCCAGCACGATTTCGGATATTAGTGCTTCTTCACGCTACGTACACTCGGGTGCTAACTTCAAGCGTAAGGAGGACTTGTTCCCCTCTCAGCTGGTGTATGTGGATGTGGATTTTCTTTCTATGTTCTCTTTTGATTTTATAGTCGGGAATGCTTCTGCATTGAAAGACAAAAGCCATGTCGTTATCAGTGAAAAGATGGCGGTGCGCTTGTTTGGAACACCAGCGGCAGCTATGGGCCGGCAGCTTACTCAGGTATATAGTACGGAACTGAAAGAGGTAAAAATAGCTGCGGTGATAAAAGATCCCGTTGCCAACTCCAGCTTTTACCGTAGTGAAGGTACTGCCTTTATGAACTTTGAGAATTATAAAGACGAGTTTGACTCACCTGAACAAGACTGGCGGAGTGAGACCACCTTATTCGTACAGATAGACGATGCTTCGCGTGTTGCGGCAGTACACCGGCAACTGCAAACGTATGTCGCTAACAATAATAAAGTGCGCGAAGATTTCCAGGTGAAAGAGTATGCCCTTGAACCGTTCACTTCCATGGCCCATCACGATCGTACTAGCCAGGTGAAAGCAGCTACCTGGGCAGCACCCCCGTTGTCGGCTATCATCGGTTCATTCATCATGGGTATGATGATCGTGCTGATTGCCTGCTTCAATCTGACCAACACGGCTATTGCGATTTCTTCACGAAGACTAAAAGAAATTGGCATTCGTAAAGTGATGGGGAGCAAGCGAGTGGAGCTGATTATACAGTTTATCGGAGAGACCACCTGCATTTGTTTTCTATCCTTGTTAGTGGGTGTGGCCCCCAGATGATTTTGTCCATGGTAAGTTTGTGGGTTTGTATTAGCTAAAAAAAATGATAGGAAAGATCGGAGTTATTTTTCAATAAATGACTTGGTGTTCTACAGGTTCCTTTAATTCTGATCATTCTGATTTTTTCATGCTTCAGTATTTCATTAGTCAGGAGGGGGCGAACAGGATGTTTCCAATGTGGAGTGTTAAGTGAAACCATAAGTTCTATCGGGACCAATTCAAGCGGAGTAGATGATTAAACCTTAATCTTGAGAGGTGCTCCGTTGCGACCGGCGTAAGGCAGCACTATGCCAGATTGCTCATTGGAGGAGGGGGTGGGAGTGATGTAGTGGGTAGTTGGCTCCTTCAGGAGCTTCCTGTTTGTAGATGGTAAGGTGGTTATGTCTCCCGCTCCGTAGGAGCGACCTGATTACCGGGTGGTAGGAAACTCCGGTAAAGTAGGTTTCGTACGATCATGATCTTCTATGAACATCTTGTCAGCCAATACAAAAGTAGTAGGATAACCGAACTTCTTTATGTTGTTGTCGACCTTCTGGTGGTAGTGTTTTATTTGCTTGTCAGTCATTATAGTTTCTGGATTCCCAACTGCCTTTTATACTATCAATTAACCAGTCATTGTTTACTTTGGATAACTTGTAAATATAGGAGTATACCTCGTCATACTGAATAGTTACCGTTGCTTTGTTGGCGGTGATTGATATTTCAGTTGTTTTTGCCTTATCAGGATTGTCACGTTGATATTGATAATCCTGCGATCTAAAAATAAAATCATATTCAAAGCCAGTAGGCGGGCCTTCATACTGTGGTTCTTTTTCAAACTCCAGCTGACATTCTTTAAAATATTGGCGATAAGTTTCGATGTAGACTTCTGAAATAAAACCGGACTTACGGAATACGTCAAGGTAGATCTCGGCTGCTTTAAAGTTTATTTTGTAAGGCCGGGTGGAGTCGGGTTGATCAAGCATTGAATTTTCAATAATTGGATTGATCAAGTCAACGGATACCTCTTCCCAATGGTTTGAATACCATGCGAGGAATCCTTTTACCTGATGTTCAACTATTTCTTTGTCACTCAGGTTGCCCTTTGTTACGCAAGAGAATGCGATAAGAAAACAAAGCGCCATTAATCTTATTTTCATTTTGTAATGATAGGAATTGCCTGGAAATTTTAAATATACCGGTGGTGGCATAAGAGGACAAATGAAGATATACTTGTTTTGAGTTTTGATGAACGGCATAAGTGACGCAGCGGCAGGGATGGAGGCATTTTGTGTGAGCCCGAAATGGATTTTGTGCGGTGGGTGGCGAGTGCCGAGAGCCCGGCCGGAAGGCCATACGCTAAAAACTTTATTCATTTCAGCACTACTTTGCTGGCCTGAAGGAGCCGCCCAAAAGAATTTTTAACTTCGCGTGTAACAAGCTATTCACTCACCCGTCTTGTATTTGTAAACGATGAAATTCGAAATGTTCGAAGCCCGGGTTCTTCCAGTAAAAAACAAGCTTTTTCGCTTCGCTTTCCGCCTTTTGGGCAGCAGCGAGGAGGCGAAAGATGTAGTGCAGGAAGTATTCATTAAAGTATGGAATGGCCGTGAGGAAATGACGGACATTCAGAATATGGAGGCGTGGTGCATGCGCATCACCAAAAACCTGTCGCTGGACAGGCTGAGGATGAAGCAGCGCAGGGCTACGGACTCGATGGAAGATGGGTTTGACATGCAACATGAATCATTGTCGCCACATGAAACAACCGAAATGGGTGAAAGTATGGTACGAATTCACGAACTGATTGCTGCACTGCCTCAAAAGCAACGGCAGGTAATACACCTTCGCGATGTAGAGGGGTATAGTTACAACGAAATATGCGACATACTGGAGCTGGACATGAACCAGGTGAAGGTGAGCTTGTTTCGTGCTCGTAATGCGGTAAGAGAAAAACTGGTAAAGATCAACGCGTATGGACTCTAAACACATTGAGCAACTGCTCGAAAAATACTGGAACTGCGAGACCTCGCTGGAAGAAGAGCAGCAGCTGCGCGACTTCTTCAAGGGTACTGCTATTCCCGACTCACTGAACGAGACCGCTTCGTTGTTTCGCTTCTTTGAAGCAGAGAAAAAAAAATCGTTAGGCGATTCTTTTGATACCGCTGTAACAAAAGAGTTGAAGAAACGTCAAGGTGGTAAGATCATCAACATGGTAAGCTGGGTACAAATGGCAAGAATAGCTGCAGGTGTTCTTGTGGTGGTAGCCGCTACTTACTTCATCCGGCAGGAAGTAAGAAGAGCTTATCCGGAAGAGAAGGTAGTCACCGATACGTACACCGACCCGCAACTGGCCTTTGAAGAAACCAAAAAAGCGCTGATGATGATTGGCAAGGGTTTTGGTAAAGCAAAGAGCGAAGCAGGAAAGATCAAGATGTTTAACGAAGCGGAGAAAAAGATTCAAGGCAAAGAAACAGGAGCTGAAAAGGAAGAATCAGCAAACATTTAACAACAGACAAAGACTACAAAAACATTAAAATAGAATGGCTATGAAAAAGTTAATGATGAGTGCAGTGATGGTGGTGTTCGCGATAGCAGCACATGCTCAGGGTGACGCGATCTCAAAGTTTTTCAATAAGTATAATGACGATGAATCATTCTCTCAGGTAAACATCAGCAGCAAGATGTTCAGCCTGTTTACGAATATGGAAGTGGAAAAGCCGGAAGACAAAGAAGTGCTGAAGGCGATCAGCAAGCTGAAGGGATTGCGTATATTAGGAAAAGAGAATACCTCCGATGCACGTGCGCTCTATAAAGAGGCGTTTGCACTGATACCCAAGACAGAGTTTGAAGAGCTGATGAGCGTGAGAGATAAGGACCGGGACATGAAATTCCTGATCAAGGAAAAAGACGGCAAGATTGCCGAGCTGGTGATGGTGATGGGAAGCATGAAAGATTTTATGGTGCTGAGCATCTTTGGCGAGATTGACCTGAAGCAGGTGAGCCAGATCGGTAGCAAGATGGACATCAGCGGCCTGGATCAGCTGAAGAACATGGACAAGAATAACGCTAAGCCAGCGCCTAAAGAACAGAAGAAACCTACTTCGAAAGACAACGAATAACCGATTGGTTTTCGGAAGAGGTGTTGTTTCATGGACAGCACCTCTTTTTTTATTCTTATATCGTCAATTTTCACAATAAAACCCTACCGGTATGAAATCAGCTATGATAAAACCTGCGGCTATTATCGCCTTATGTATTTTGGGTATTACTTCTTCCTTTGCACAGAGCAAAAGTTTTCAGACACTGCGCAATCATTTTATTGATAATGAAGACGTACACGCTTTCAGTATTGGAGGTTTCTGGTGCCGTGCGGCAATGAGCATGGTAGCCGATGAAGGAGATGAACTGCTGAATGATATGATGGACGACATTGATCATATTCGCTTGATTGTGATACCGAAGGCGGATTTTGGCAAGCAGAACCTGACCCTAGGTGGATTTAAAAAATACCTGGCGAAAGATGCGTTTGAAGAAATGATGAGCGTGAGAGATAAAGGGGATCACGTGAGTATATTTATGCGCGAAGACAGCAACAAGAAAAACCGTTACTTCGTATTAGTAGAAGAATCTACCGAGGTGGTAGCTATCGAAATGAAAGGCTATATTGACCCCGAATTGTTCAAGAACGAAAACAACAAGATCACCTTCAATAAGTAATCAGTACAATAAAATGAAAAAGATCTTATCCGCAGCCGCATTGATCCTCTTCTGCGGTACACTCAGCTTCGCGCAAAGCAAAACTACCCAGGCGCTTGACGATAAATTTGAAGGGTTATCGCTTTATTTTTATAAGAATACCCTGCGCATGCTCAATCAAAAGAACGATCCGGATTTTGATGCGCTGATCAAAGACATTGAGAAGATGAAGTTTCTGCTGATCGATAAAGGTGCTGCATTTGGGAAGAGCGAATACAAGAAACTACTCAACGACTATAAGGCCGAGGCTTTTGAGCCGATTATGACCAGCCGCTATCAGGGCAAGAACTTTGATATCTACATGAAGGATAAGAAAGGATCATCCCTCGGTACGGTGGTATTGGTGAATGACTCCACCAGCTTGTATGTGTTGGATATCATCGGCACAATTGATGTAAGTAAGGCTTCGTCACTGTTCTCTACCATTGACAGCAGTTCGGATATTGGTAAACAGATAAAGAACTTTACCAATCGTAAGGAAAAAGAGCTTGAAAATAAACACTAATCCATCTCCCTTTGGAAACCGTTTTATCGATTAATGGTCTGACCAAGACCTTTGGAAGACTCACTGCCGTAAACAATCTTCATCTTGAAGTGAAGCGTGGTCAGGTGTTTGGTATGCTTGGCCCTAATGGCAGTGGCAAAACCACCACACTGGGTATGCTGATGGGGGTGGTGAATTCTACCTCGGGAAGTTTCTCCTGGTTTGGTCAGCCGCCTACTTCGCACGTACGCAAGAAGATTGGTGCTGTACTGGAGCATCCGATTTTTTATCCGTACCTGAGCGGACAAAAAAACCTGGAGCTGATGGCAATGATCAAGGAAGCTCCGGTAGCGAATATTCCTAAAGTATTGGAACTGGTGGAATTAAAAGGCCGTGAGCACGATAAGTACAAGACCTATTCATTAGGTATGAAACAGCGGCTTGCCATTGCCTCTGCTTTATTGAATGACCCTATTGTATTGATATTGGATGAACCGACGAACGGACTTGATCCGATGGGTATTGCGGAGATACGTGAGATCATCAAAAAGATTGCCGCTGATGGTAAGACCATTATACTTGCCAGTCACTTGCTGGATGAAGTGCAGAAAGTATGTACCCACTTTGCGGTATTGAAGCGGGGCAACCTGATGCATTACGGCCCTGTAGATGATGTGGGTAAAGGTGAAGAGATGGTAGAGGTGGCGGCTTACCATGATGACCTTGGAGTGTTGCTTCAGGAATTCATAGGCTCGGCTACCGTAAAGAAAGAGAATAATGAATTTTTGGTGATGATGAAAGAAGGATACCACAGTCAGGACCTGAATCGTTTTCTTTTTGATAAAGGAATAGTAGCATCGCACCTGATCACCAAGAAGAAAACACTGGAGAAACAGTTTCTCGAAATTCTGGCAGAAGGACAAGTTATGAACAGCATTAAAAAATAACCAGATGCTCCATCTATTACGTATCGATCTTAAAAAGATGACCAGCTACCGCACGTTCTGGGTGATCTGTGGTATTTACTTTTTTACGTTGATTATTGGTGCTGCCAGCGGTATGGAGTTGCTGCGCATGTTATCACGATTGATTGAGGGCTTCGGGCAGGAAATCAATATTGATCGTATTCCGCTCTATCACTTCCCGGACATCTGGCAGAACCTGGCCTGGACAAGTGGCCTGTTGAAGATGGGGGTGGCTATTATGGTCGTGGTGTCGATCACTAATGAATACACGTATCGCACTATTCGCCAGAATATCATTGATGGAATGAGTCGCGAAGAATTCTTGCTTTCGAAGGTATATACCAATCTGCTGCTGAGCCTGGCCAGTATGGTATCTGTATTTCTGATTGCAGTGGTGACGGGTTTGATCTATTCGCCTGAACTGGATTTCCCTTACGCCTTTACCGGGATCAGCTTTTATCCGGCTTACTTCCTTGAAATATTTGCCTTCTTATCTTTTGCTTTGATGCTGGGGATATTTGTGCAGCGTTCTGGCCTGACTATTATTTTGCTGTTATTCTCGTATCTGATCGAGTTGATCGTGAAGAGTAATGTGGATAATTACTTCCCTGGTGCGATTCAGTTTTTCCCTCTGGAGTCGATCATGAACCTGGTGCCGATGCCATTTGCACGCTACGTGTTTCAGGAGATCAGAGATCAGGTTACCATTCTGTCAATTGCTATTGCTGCCGTATGGACATTTCTCTTCAACTACTTTGCTTACCTGAAGCTGAAGAAATCGGATATATAAGATTTGATTTAAATTAAGTGTGTCATCAATAAGATGGTAGTGCTACTGCCCTGGATTCAGTTTTGTGCTGAGCCGCGGGAAGAAAACCCAGAAGGTCAATGAAAGCTGCAGGCCCATTGATTCGCTGACGAACCAATGGGCTTTCAGTTTTTTGTGCTTTGTTTATGAGGAAGGCTGGTGTTCCTCATAAACAAAGCCACATAAGCGCGACTACACAACTGCTATGAAAAGTTACATAACCAGCGCGCTGGAAGCATATCCCGTTATAGAAGCTGAGTGAAGTGCAGATTTTGACTACTTGTTTATTTGCCTGACGGCGCATTTGCTATGAAGAGCGAAATGAACAGCGCACGGAGAGCATTTGCTGTATATAAAAAAAATACTCAACACGAAATCAGTGGTGATAAACCATTGAATGTGTCATACTGATTACTGTTTTTTAATATAAAACGCAGTTTCTGATTTTCGCTTTTGGTTAGTACCTTTCTCATAACCAAAACGATAATCCGATGAATCACTTTTCACGCAGACAGTTTTTGGCGAAGGCAGGAGCAGGTGCTGCTTTTGCTTCGCTCGTTTCTCCCCACGCATTGGCGGATCCGTTTCAGTCGACCAAAAAACTGGGAGTAGCTTTAGTGGGGCTTGGATACTATGCCGAGTTTAAACTGGCTACCGCATTGCAGGAGACAAAGAACTGCAAGCTGGTGGGAATCGTCACGGGTACTCCTGCAAAAGCAGAGAAGTGGAAGAAACAATTCAATATTGCGGACAAAAATAGTTACAACTACCAGACTTTTGATCGCATTATCGATAACAAAGACATTGATGTAGTTTATGTAGTGTTGCCCAATGCCCTGCATCATGAGTTTGTACTACGCGCTGCAAAAGCAGGCAAGCACGTGATCTGTGAAAAGCCAATGGCGGTGTCGGTGAAGGAATGTGAAGAGATGATTGCGGCTTGTAAAGCTGCGAAAGTGAGTTTATCCATCGGGTATCGCCTGCACTTTGAGCCGTATAATCTGGAAGCAGCACGGGTTGGCCAGCAGAAAGTATTTGGTCAAGTAAAGATCGTGGAGACATCCATGGGCTTTAAAATAGGGGATCCGGGACAATGGCGATTGAAGAAAGCACTGGCTGGTGGAGGTGCGATGTACGATGTTGGAGTGTATGCCCTGCAAGCTGCACGTTATTCTACGGGTGAAGAGCCATCGTTCGTGACGGCACAAGAAATAAAAACAGATCCTGTAAAATTTAAGGAAGTAGATGAAACGGTGATGTGGCAGATGGAATTTCCGAGTGGCATTGTTTCCAGTTCCATAACATCGTATGCAAGTAACATCGAGCGTTTGTTTCTATCGGCAGAAGACGGCTGGCTGGAGCTACGACCTGCCTACGGGTATGGCCCATTATCCGGACGTACCAGTAAAGGCGAACTGAACTTGCCACAAATCAATCATCAGGCTGCGCAGCTGGATGGTATCGCTGCAAGCATTCTGGAAGGAAAAGAATCAATTGTGCCGGGTGAGGAAGGATTGAAAGACGCAAGAGTGATGGCTGCCATTTATAAATCGATTGAAACCGGTAAGAAGGTGAAGGTGTGAGGTAATCTGAACTAAGTAAATGCGTTTATGGTTTTACTTATCGATAATTCTTTATCAATTTCCCATCGGTCAAAACGCCATGAACAAAGTCAATTTGGCTTTTAAAGTGAAGGATTAGCTGCCGATATGGCTTCAAAAGGCAATGGGAATAATGATTGAGGAGTAATGGATAAGTTTTAAGATTATGAAGAAACGCTTGATTAACGATAACCTGATTACCGGAATTGATGTATTGAATACGTTGAATGGTGGTTCAATAGAGCCGTCCGTTAAGTTTTCGAAATTTCCGAGCTATCATCAGATTGAATTGAAAGCCCCCGGAATTGCAGAGGAAGGTTTGCATGTGAAAATTGATAATGATTTACTCACGGTGTTTTATGAACATCAGATTGAATCACGCGGAGTCGCTATTCCACTTCCACGCATTGTTTACAATAAACAGATTCCGTTTTTTGTTGATGCAGCAAAAATCAACGCACACTATGCAGAAGATCGGTTAGTAGTGCAGTTGCCTTTCAATGAAATGGCCAGTGGCTATCATCGCGATGTGGAGATAGAGAATTAATCTTTACGGGTAACATGAGTAGAAAACGCCTGGCTTATTTGAGTCAGGCGTTTTTGTTTTAGGTGGTGTTATCGCTGTCATGATCAATTCATTGACAGCAAATAAAAACTTGGGGATACACCTGTACTATAAAATCAGCCCTCAAAGACCCTTCACGCTCATCCCGCCATCTACCATAATGTTTTGCCCGGTGATATAGCTTGAATTATCCATTGCCAGGAAGGAGACAATACCTGCTACCTCTTCCGGTTGGCCAACGCGGTTCATGGGTGTGCGTGCAAGAATTTTTTCTAACCGGTCAGGCTGAGAAAGAACCGTTGCCGTCAAAGGGGTACGAATATACCAGGGCGAAACGGCATTGACGCGAATGTGATCCGGCGCCCACTCCGCAGCAAGATGCCGGGTGAGTTGGATGATGGCGGCCTTGGTCATCCCGTAAGGCGGGCCACTTTGCACATCGAAGGTCCCCGCTACAGAGGCGATATTGATGACAGAGGCATTGCCCGATTTCTTTAGAAGCGGATAGGCTTTCTGAGTAACGTCAGTAAGGCTAAACAGATTTACTTCAAATAGCATTCTGTACTCTTCTTCGGAGTAGTCAATAAATTTTTTGCGGATGTTAGTCCCGATATTGTTCACCAATACATCCAGTTTGGCCCATTTCTTTGCAGCGAACTCAATGGCACTTGTACGTAAGCGGGTATCGCTCCAATCGCCCTGCAGCGAATGAAGACGATCATGTGGTAATAAGCTGCTTGTATCTCGTGCGATCACGAGTACTTCAGCACCGAGTTGAAGAAATTCTTGAGTAATTGCTAAGCCAATACCTTTAGTTCCTCCGGTAATGAGGGCTTTCTTGTCTTTTAGATTCCAGATCATGCGATAATGATACTACAAATACCGGTGTGACCTGAACGTACGGGATCTAAATTTTTACGCTGGCCCAGTTCTCCCCTATTTTTATACGATGGATCTGCATATCCGTCACGCCAAATTTGTCAGCGAGTGATTTCAGCGAAGCTTTCTTTTTAGGATTGGCCAGCTCCTGTTTTATCTTTCTCACCTGTGCTTCGGTAAGCTTGGAATGCAAACGCTTGGCGCGAATCACGGAAGGGTTAAGTGCATCATGTGTGGCTTGCTCCAGGCGCGTCACCCACTTCAGGTTTTTGTAATTGTTATTTGCCTTTTTGAAATCGAGATGGATCACCACCCGGTGGGCAGCGCTGGGGCGTTTACAAAATGCTTCGGCTACCAGCCGGTGTACCAGGTGTGTTTTTTGCTTGCCTTTAAGGCGGAAGGAGAGTGTGGGATAGCCACCTGTAATACTGTGTTTAAGCGCGTACCCTTCTTCGGGGGTAGTCATGTAACTCGCTATGCGGCCCTGGGTAGATACGGCATAGCGTTGTCCTTGTGCACCGCGGGCTCCCTTTAATGGTTCCCAGCGTTCTCCTGCAATTTTTTTCATAGATCGGGTCATTTAAATTCATGCTTGACGACTAAAAGAAAAAACTCGTTCTCGATAGGCAGATAGCCTTGTTCATAACAATAATAGTAAACTGCTCCGTCTTTTGTTTTATAAGTGTTGGTAAAATATTGAAAATCAAAGCCCTTCTCCTTCAATTTGGCAATTCCGACCCTGGATTTGCCCGTGGTGTTCAGTTCCAGTAGTATGCGCCTGTTCTTACGCAGGATGTTGTTTACGTTGCGCACGTAGTTGGTTTCGTCACTATTGAGGCGGTTGTTATAGCTGATGCGGCACTGATCGGAGCAGAACTTCTTGTCCGCACGGCCAGTGATTTTGGATTGGCATTCCAGGCATATTTTGGGTTCGGCTGCAGGCATAGTGGTGGAATTTATGTCGGTTCAAGGAGTTTAATCTGGATTTGATTGAGGCCGGTATTTGGCCGCCAGTTTTTCAGGAGCTACTTCGCAATAGGCTGTGGTGAGCGCATCTTTGAATACCGTCTTCTTTACTTTTTTCAATTCAATTACCGTCCAGCCTTGCTTGCCCCATTTGTTGGCTAATGGATAAATCACTTCTTTGTTGGAATCGGCAAAAACGGATTGATCGATCAGTGAAAGTTTTACAACCGCATGATTTTTCTTTTCATCGAACGTGGCAAAGATTTTCTTTTTTATACGAAAAGAAGTCTTCTCGAAGTGAGGTAGCTCTTCGGCTTCAGCGAACGAGAGAGCAAAAGTCCGGAAGGAGTTTAGATCAACCATTGAAATGTATTTATTGTGATTAAATCATATCCAAGTGCCCTTTACCGATCCTTGAAATGAGTTCAGTTTCAGGTATTATCCGTTTATAAACGTTTACAAACGAATATAATCGAAAGTAAGCGATTAACATACGACTCCCGCTTTTTTCTGCTCTCACCTTTGCATCGCTGATCGGCACTAATCCAGCAGCAGAAATCGAAAATCAATGTTTAACAATTAAATACTACAATTATGAAAAGTTTAAGAAACAGCGTGCAGTTAATCGGTCGTTTAGGAAAAGACCCTGAAGTGAAGACATTCGGAAAAAGTGTGAAGGCATCCTTCTCCATTGCCACCACTGATTCGTACAAAAATCAGAAAGGTGAAAAGATTGAAGATACACAGTGGCACAACATTGTGATCTGGGGCAACCTGGCGGAAGTGGCGGGAAAGTACCTGAAGAAAGGTACAGAGGTATGCGTGGAAGGAAAACTCGTTCATCGTAACTACGAAACCGATAAAGGTGAGAAGCGCTACATGACCGAAGTGAATGTGAATGATATGGTGCTGCTTGGTGCAAAGCAATAACCCGATCAATTGAAGTACCGCTAATCGGTGTAGAAGAAAAGCCCGGCAGAAGATGTCGGGCTTTTTGTTTTTAGGGCGATAAAGTCACGCAAAAAGAATGCGGAAACACTTCCATTAAATCGTAATTTGCAAATCGTAAATTTCGGTTGATGAGTTTTGTTTATCCTTCTTTCCTCTGGGCGCTTACTGCCCTTTCTATCCCTGTCATCATCCACCTGTTTAATTTCCGTAAGACTACGCGTGTTTATTTTTCGAACATCCGTTTTCTGAAGCAGGTAAAACAAGAGACTACACAGAAACGTAAGTTGAAGCAATACCTGGTGCTGGCATCGCGCCTTTTGTTTCTTTTGTTTTTAGTCTTGGCTTTTGCGCAGCCTTTTTTGCCGGCACAAGAGCAGATCACATCCGGTAAGAACATTACCATCTATCTGGATAATTCATTTAGCATGACAGCGCCTGTCAAAGATAAGGTGCGTGCCTTTGATGCGGCCACTGGTTTTGTCGATCAGATCACACAAACTTTTCCGCCCGATACACGCTATCGGTTGGTGACGAATGATTTCGCTCCGTTCTCCAATACCTTCAAAACCAAATCAGAGTTGCTGGATTTGCTTTCGCAGATGCGCCCTTCCGCCATCAGCCGTACGTTTGAAGAAGTGAAGAATCGCATCCAGGATGATTCAAAACCTGCTGAGGTGTTCTGGATTTCCGATTTTCAGAAATCTACATTGGGCGAATTGAATGGAATTAAAATCGATACGGCCTACCAGTGGCATTTGGTTTCATTGCCCGTAGCCAACTCGGCCAATATTTTTATTGATTCGGTCTATCTCGAAAATCCATTGATGATCGGTGGTGAACGCAATTCGGTAAAAGTAAAACTGCGCAACTCCGGCTCACGCTCAGTAGATGGCCTGATGGTGAAGCTCACGATGAACAAAGTACAGGCAGCCACATCAAGTGTGAGTTTGGTGGCGAATGGAACTGCTGAAGCAAGCTTTGACCTGGTGACTAATCTTCAGGGCCTGAACGAAGCCCAGGTAAGCATCAGCGACTTTCCGGTGAGCTTTGATAATGATTTGTATTTCACGCTGAATGCGGCAGGTAAATTGAAAATAGCCGAAGTGAAAACCGAGGCGAAGCCCACCTACATTGAAAAAGTGTTTGGCAATCAATCGCTGTTTACCTTCAAAAGCCAGCTGGTGAGCAATGTGGATTATAGTTTTCTCACGGATGCCGACCTGGTCATCTTCAATGGGCTGAATAAAATCGATGGCGGTTTGCTCTCGGTGATCAATACAATAAAAGAACGCGCGGGTACGGTATTGATTATTCCATCCGCCGAGCCGGATTTGAATTCGTATCAACAAGCACTTCCTTTTGCTGGGCTAAGTGTAGTAAAAAACCAGGAACTGCAGGAACTCGAACGCCCTGATTTTGAGAACCCGTTCTTTGAAAACGTATTTGAAGAGAAAGCCACTTCACTGGCCATGCCCAAGGCGAAGAAATTACTTCAGTGGGGAGAAGACAGAACCGCCATACTTAAGTTCAAAGATGGGCAACCATTCCTGACACAATCGGGTAGTGTGTTTGTATTGACCAGCGCGCTGAATAAAGATTTTACTGATTTTTATAATCATGCCTTATTCGTTCCGGTCATGTATCGTATGGCCGCATCGGTAAAGAAGGATCAGCAGAAACTGTATTACACGCTTTCGGAAAGCCTTGTACGCGTAAAGGCGGATAGCCTTTTTGGCGAAGAGCCGGTGCGGCTGGTGGGGAGCCAGGAATTAATTCCGCCCCAGCGCAAGACGGGCGACCAGGTTTTAATTGAGATTCCCAAGTTTTCGATCACTGCCGGATTTTACAACGTGATGTTCAGGCGCGATACGTTGGGTTTGCTGGCGTTTGACCTGGACAAGCGCGAGTCGTTATTGCCTCAGTATAAGGCCAGTGAGGTAAAGGAGCTGGCCGGCGGCGGAGATTTTCTTTCCATTTTTGAAGCATCTACACCGGAAGCTTTTGGCAACGAAATAAAAGAGAGATATTTGGGCACGCCTTTGTGGAAATATGCCGTGCTGCTGGCGTTGGCTTTCCTGCTGGCGGAAGTTTTACTGATCCGGTTTTTGAAATAAGAACAGGTTTTATGCATCTAACTTCTAGTATCTAACATCCAGCATCTGACTTCGAATGAAAATACTCATCCAATCTGCTACGATCTACAACACCCTTTCTCCGTTTCATAAAAAAAAGAAAAATATACTGATCTCGAACGGTCGCATTACCGAGATCGGAGATAAGAATTTTTCGGCTGATAAAGTCATCGATGCAGAAGGTATGATTCTTTCGGCGGGCTGGTTTGATATTGGTGCTTATGTGGGCGACCCCGGTCATGAGCAGGAAGAAGATTTGATTTCGCTGGGCAAGGCTGCCGCAGCCGGAGGTTTTACCGAGATAGCTGTGCTTCCGAACACCCATCCTTCGGTACAAAGCAAAAATGAAGTGAGCTATATCACGCGTGGAAATGACACCCGGCTGGTGGAAATTCATGCGCTGGCTTCGGTAACTAAAAATAATAAAGGAGAAGAACTCACCGAAATGATTGACCTGCACGAAGCAGGTGCACTTGCCTTTACCGATGGACTGAAGCCGGTGTGGCATACCGATATTTTTCTGAAAGCATTGCAATACCTGCAAAAATTTGATGGTGTACTGATCGATCATCCGGAAGACACGTGGCTGAACCTATTCGGGCAGATGCACGAAGGAGTGAACAGCACCATGCTGGGATTGAAAGGGATGCCCCGCATAGCGGAGGAAATTGCCGCAAGCCGGAATCTTGATTTGCTGGCTTATGCCAGCGGCCGGCTACATTTAGCCAAGATCTCCACTGCCAGAACCGTAGAGCTGGTGCGCCAGGCAAAAAAGAAAGGCTTACGTGTAACCTGCGACATCACCGGCTACCAGGCATTGCTTGATGACAGTCTGCTATCCGACTTTGATACCAATTATAAAGTCAATCCTCCATTGCGCGAGAAGGCCGACAACGATGCATTGATAAAAGGATTGAAAGACGGAACAATCGATATATTGGTGAGTGGTCATTTGCCGCAGGACGATGAGAGCAAGTTTCTGGAATTTGATTTATCCGATTTCGGATTGACCAACCTACAGACTTTTGCTTCGCAGCTGGCCTCACTTTCAAAATCGGTAGACCTTGAAGACCTGATCGTAAAGGTGGCTGAAAACCCGCGTAAACTACTGGGTATAGAAGTACCGGTAATTGACGTGGATGTGAAAGCGAACCTTACCTTGTTTGATCCCGAGAAGGAATGGGAGTTTACCCCAGCTGAAAACAAGTCAAAATCGAAAAATTCACCCTGGCTGGGTAAAGTGCTGAAGGGAAAAGCAGTAGGGGTATTCAATAACGCTAAACAGTTTCTTGATGTTTAATAAGCTGCCTCCGCTGGCAGGAGTGCCACTGCGTTATGGATTAATAGCAGGTGTGATCGGGTGCATTTTTCTGACGATTCTTTTTTATATCGGCAATCATCCTTTGCTGATCTTTCCTTTTTTCGATCCGCGTCTCGTTTTGTTTATCATCTTCACCTTCTTTGTGTTGAAGGAATTGCGTGAGTACTATTTCGGTGGGATCCTGTTTTTCTGGCAAGGTATGATCGCGTGTTTTGTATTGACTTTTACTTTTGCCACCATCGCCTCACTGTTCCTCCTCCTTTTCTCTTCGCTCGAAACGGATTTTATACCACAGTATGTAGCACTTTTTATTGAGCGTGCCCAGGCCAATTATACCGAGAAGGAGATCGAGCAGATTGGTAAGGAAGTGTATGAGCAAAGCCTGAGGGATCTGCCTCTTTCGGCTACCCCGCTCCGGTTGGGTATCAGCTACTTCTTCGGAACCCACGCGATCAGCTTTTTTATAAGCATAATAATATCCGTAGTTTTAAGACGTCAACCCAAACCCCTTTAAAATAATATGGAAGAAGTTAAAAAACCAACCACAAGAGAAGTCGGAATCCGATTCGGGCTTATCTCTGCTGCGATCACCATTGTATTATTTCTTATACCTGCTTTGATTGGACAAAACCCTTTTAAGGGAGTTTGGAATTGGGTAGGAACTGGTGTGAGTATTGGGCTTATCATTTTTGCTCACAAAAAATTTAAAGACGATGGTGATGGGTATATGAGTTTTGGGCAAGGAGTGGGAATCGTTTTTTGGATGGGTTTGGTCTCTACGATCATCGGAGGAATATTTACTTTTGTTTATATCAATTTTGTGGATACAGCTCCATTTGATCTGATGCTGGAGCAAAATCTGGAAGAAATGGAGAAAGCCGGTTCGCCAGAGCAGGCAATAGAAATGGCTCAGGAATGGACACGTAAATTGTTCTGGCCGATTTATTTCTTCTTTGGTGTGGTAGGATCAGTTGTTGTTGGGTTGATCGTTTCCATCTTCACAAAGAAAAACAATCCTGAAGCTGAAATATAGTTTTCTTTTAATGTAATAATCCGACCTTATCAGGTACTAATTAAGAATAACCCACAATTTTTATGGAACAACAAAATTCAGAAATCCCCACAACCCGAGCTGCAGGTATTCGTTACGGATTGATACTTGGAGTAATCTCTATAACGTACTTTCTTATCCTAACTTTGTCAGGTGTTGGCATGCAAGGGCCTGCCGGTTACGTTAGTTACCTGTTTGTTGCAGGGGCCATATTTTTAGGCCATAAATATTTCAAAGACAATGGAAATGGATATATGTCCATTGGCCAGGGAGTTGGTATTGCTTTTTGGACAGGCCTGATCTCAAGTGTTATCTCCAGTATTTTCACTTTTGTTTACGCTAAATTTATTGACTCTGGCTTTATTGATGCCATTAAGGATAAGCAGCTTGAAGAGATGGAGAATAAAAACATGTCTCCGGAGCAAATCGAGCAAGCAATGAAAATTACGAGTTCCTTCATGACTCCTGAGGTTTTTTTGATCATGGGTATTGTCATGGGCATAATCGGATCGGTCATCGTTGGTCTTATCGTTTCTATATTCACTAAGAACGCCAACCCGGAAGCTGAAATTTAATAACGCATTGTGAAGTTGGATATCTCCGTTATTATTCCCGCCAAAGACGAACAAGAATCTATACCTGAATTGAGTCAGTGGATCAGCCGTGTGATGGAATCACACGGCTTTTCTTATGAAGTCATTTTTATTGATGACGGAAGCACGGATGCCACCTGGGAAGAGATGGTGAAGATGAATGAAGTCAATCCCTGCTTCAAAGCGTTTAAATTCAATCGCAATTTTGGTAAGGCGGCGGCCCTGCACACCGGTTTTAAAGCTGCGCAAGGGGAGGTCGTCATTACCATGGATGCGGACTTGCAGGATAGCCCTGATGAGATACCAGAGTTGTATCGCATGATTAAAGAAGAGCACTTTGATCTGGTCTCGGGCTGGAAGAAGAAACGTCATGATCCCGTTTCGAAAACACTGCCTTCTAAATTTTTCAATTACACTACCCGCAAAATTTCAGGTATTTACCTGCACGACTTCAATTGCGGCCTGAAAGCCTATACCAACATCGTTGTAAAAAATGTATCGGTCTATGGAGAAATGCATCGTTACATACCGGTTATTGCGAAATGGGCGGGCTTTACAAAAATCGGTGAGAAAGTAGTAGAGCATCGCGAGCGAAAATACGGTCACAGTAAATTTGGCTGGGAAAGGATGATCAGGGGCTTTCTGGATTTACTGACAATTACGTTTGTAGGAAAGTTTGCCAACCGGCCCATGCACTTCTTTGGTTCGTTGGGCACCATTTCATTTTTAGCTGGCTTTTTCTTTACCGTGAAAATTATCTGGGAGAAAATCAGTGCTTTGTTTATCACCCACACCACACTGAAAAGAGACATCACCCAACAGCCGGCTTTCTTTCTTGCATTGATTGCTGTGGTGATTGGAGTTCAGTTATTCCTTACCGGATTTATTGCCGAACTAATGGCCCGTCAGAACATTTCAAAGAAAGACTATCTGGTGATTGCCAAAATCGGACTGGAAGAGAAGAAACCGAATTAGAGAAGGTATAGTGACGATAAAGATGCCTTTAACCGGTTAAATTCCAATTCGCAAATCTAAAGCGTACCTCCAAAATCACATTTTCTGGCCGTACTGAATCCTGTTGTAGTATTCCTGCTTCTTCTTGCCTTCGCGTGTTTTGTAGTAAGATTTGGGGGTAGTGCAGCTAAAAAGCGAACCAATTATAAAAGCCCCGACAAAAAATACAATTACGTTTTTCATAGTCTGATGATGTACATCCTATATACAGGCCTGTACGGTAGCTGGCCACTCATTGCCGGATAAGTCTTACTTTTACGGGTTGAATAACTTAAATGATCGGCCAACGGCCGGTGACCTTTATGACAGAAAAACGCTCAGAAATTAATCAATTAGGCGAATTCGGACTTATTGATCGCATTGCCTCCAAATTTGATGCACGTAATGTTTCTTCCAAAAAAGGAATAGGTGACGATGCTGCGGTGATCGATGCCGGAAACGACTTTGTACTCCTCTCCACCGACATGTTGCTGGAGGGTGTGCACTTTGATTTATCGTATGTGCCACTGAAGCACCTTGGTTATAAGTCGGTAGCCGTGAATGTGTCAGATATTGCTGCGATGAACGGCCGGCCGGAACAGATCACGGTTGGTCTTGCATTGAGCAACCGTTTTTCACTGGAAGCAGTAGATGAGTTGTACGAAGGAATACGTGCTGCCTGTGAAAGTTATAACGTAGACCTGGTCGGTGGTGACACCACGTCATCGGCTTCCGGCCTGGTCATCTCCATCAGTGTACTGGGTAGAGTAGAAAAGGATAAAGTAGTGTATCGCAGCGGAGCTCAATCCCATGATATTATTTGTGTCACGGGAGATTTAGGTTCTGCTTACCTCGGCCTTCAGGTACTGGAGCGCGAAAAAGAAGTATTTCTTACTAACCCCGACATGCAACCCGATATTGAGAAATACGAGTACATGGTAGGGCGCCAGTTAAAACCGGAGGCGCGTATGGATGTAGTGCATGAATTGAAGGAGTTAGGAATTACACCCACTTCCATGATTGACATCTCCGATGGCCTGGCTTCTGAGCTGCTACATCTTGCGAAGAGTTCCGGAAAAGGAATAAAAATATTTGAAGACAAAATCCCCATCGACTCACAGGCATTTGAAACGGCCATTGAGTTCAAGATTGACCCGGTTACCGCTGCGCTCAATGGTGGGGAAGATTATGAATTGCTATTCACCATCAGGCAGGCCGATTTTGAGAAACTGAAAAATCATCCTGACATTCATTTCATCGGGCACATTCATGATCAGCCTGCACAAAATGTGATGGTTACCAAGCAAGAAACCATTGTTCCGCTAAAGGCGCAAGGCTGGAATCATTTTGCTTGATAAAACACGATTAGTTGTTCGGGGTGGGCAGGCTCACAATAAACTCTGAGCCATGCCCTTCTTTACTGTAAATGCGCAGCTTGCCGCCATTTGCTTCAATGAATTTTTTACAAAGCAGTAACCCTAATCCGGTACCCCGCTCGCTGGAGGTTCCTCTCTTCACCTGGGGATTATCTAACGTGAAAATCTTGCTGATCTCCTGTTCACTCATTCCGATCCCTTCGTCTTTTATTTTTATTTCAATCCAATGACTGCTCTTTACGGTCTCGATATAGACCGCCTTACCATCGGGAGTAAACTTGATGGCATTGGAAACCAGGTTGCGCAATAAGACATAAATCATGTTTTCATCAGCAAACACGGTCATTCCATTGCTCTGATTCACATTTAGTTTGATGTGTTTCTTGTCGGCAGTCAATTGATAGAGACCCTTTATTTTTTCGAATAGCGGGCCGAGTTCAAACTGAATAGGCTCATATTGAATAGTGCCTGTTTGCGAAAGTGACCAGTACAGGGTGTTATCAATCAGATCAAGCGAATTGGTGACCGAGTTACGAATGCTGATGGCATACTTATGCAGATCCTGCTTCGATATGCTATCGGTATTATCGATGATCATGCCAAGAAAACCTTTCAGTGTAGTCAGTGGTGAGCGAAGGTCATGTGAAAGAATAGAGAAGATCAGATCTTTTTTTCGATTCAGATTCTCCAGCTCTTCCTTCGATTTTTCAATTTCGCTGGTGCGCTCCGACAATAACTTTTCAAGTCTTCGTTGCTCCGATGCGATGGCTGCGATACGTCCTTTGATCAATACGAAAAGCAAGAGACCGAATGCAATGCTGCTCACCGATAAAAACCACCATGTACTCCAGAACGGTGAATTGATAACAAACGATACACTGCTGGTTAATTCAGTATTGTCCGATGTCGTTGCCTTTACTGAAAAGGTATAATGTCCCGGTTTAAGGTTAGCATACAGGGCCGCATTCTGGTTCTCTGATTTGCTCCATCCCGGGTCCAGCGGATCCAGGCGATAGTAGATGCTGGCGCGGGAGGGCTCGCTGTAATCCGCAATAAAGAAATCAAACTTAAGATTTCGCTCCGCGTGATTTAACTGCAGTGGAGCGGAGGTGTTAAGGAAAGTAAAGTATTTTTCAAACGATTCTTCGGAGGAGAGATTTGCAGTTGTACCTACCCCAATAATCTGGGGCTTCGGTTCATACATGTTTTGCTTCAGGCTGTCCGGATGAAATATATTGAGCCCGTTTATGCCTCCAAATAATAATTCTCCATTCCGACTGCGTAAATACGCAAGCCGGTTGAATTCGGGATCCTGAATGCCTTCTTCTACATTAAAAGTGATGATGTTTTTTTTCCTGCTGTCGTAAAAGGCTAAACCATTGTTGGTGCTGATCCATTCATTGTTTTGCTGATCGGCCATGGAAGCATAGGCGGTATTATCAGGCAATCCATCTTTAGTGGTAATTCTTTTTTTGATTACATAATTACCCGTGCTGTCTAAGCCTAAAATGAAAATGCCGGTGTTAAAAGTATTTACCCACACTTCATCCTTCTTGGGTTCTACCGAGAGCACAAGAAAGAAGGAGCTATCCGGCCTGAACTTCTCCGGATCAATTCTGATTTTTTGCAATGTGTTGGTGGCCGGATGATAGCGGGTGACTCCTCCCAGGTTTCCTGTCCACAGGTAGTGATCCTGATCAACCGTAATACAAGATACACCGGGCATTACCGTGGTGGATGAAATTTTGCGAAGAGAATCGGTTTCTGCATGGTAGGCAAATAGTTTGCGCTGGCAGATATAGTACAATGTATTCCCGTCTTTTATCAGTTGCCGGGAATTTCTTCCGCGGGTCATCTTTTCCAATGGCTTGTAAAAGGCAAATCGTTTTGTTTTGAGATCGAATTGAAGAATGCCATGCGAAGAACCAATGAGCATCCGGTTGTCATACTCACAAAAATAAAGGGGCGTGATGAAGTAAGGATAGGATGCAATTTCTACCTTGATGTGCTCGGCCACATCTGTTTTTCTATTCAAGATATTAATATAACCATCGGCAGTGGCGACCCAGATCATTCCGTCTTTGTCTTCGTGTAACCCGCGAATATTGTCATCGCTTAGTGAATTGGGATTGCTGGGCTCATGTTTGAAGAGCTCAAACTTGATCTGATTGCGATCGTATTTATTCATTGCACCTGAAGATCCCACCCAGACAATACCTGATTTATCCACCAGTATCGAGGTGCAGATATCGCCACTGAGTGACAGGTGGTTGGAAGGATCGTTGGCCAGGTGCAGGTATTTGTTGATGTGCGTGTCGTACACCGCAAGTCCGTTGTTTTTGGTGAGTATCCATATCAGCCCTTTATGATCTTTTTGAATACGGGTGATGGTACTGAAGAATGGAGTGACCAGTGGTGAAAGATGATGACCCGCTTTTAGTGACAGCGGGTCGAAACGGACTACCCCATGCCGTTCTGTCCCCACCCATACTCCTTCGCTGGTGATACACAGTGAGGATGCCCGCACGGCTCCGCGCCATTCCGGCCAGAGATCTTCGAGCGAAATTATTTTACGAATGCCTCCTTTTCGGATCACATAAATAGTATGGGAAGCGCCCACCCAAAGATCATCACCGTTTACGGCAAGCGCGGAGGGGTTAGTAATCATGTGGGGTGTAAATCTTCGTACGAGGGTGTCTCTTTCGAGCGAGAACAACCCGCTGTTGAAGGAAGAAACCCACACGATTCCATCCGGTGTTTGGGCAATGTTTGAAATGGCAGGGGGGGCTGAAGAAGCCGGAATTTTTTGTAACTGATTGTCTTCGTAGCGAAACTGCAGCAAGCCGTGATTCTTCGTGCCGATCAGCAAACGGTTCTTGTGCGAATCCCAGAACAGTTTGGTAATCTCCCTACCGAAAAGAGGAACGGAGTCGGGATAGATAATACTGTAACTTTTAAAGTTCTTTCCATCATAGCGATGTAGCGTATTCTTGGCAATCCAGATCATGCCCACTGAATCCTGGATGATGTCATCTACCGGAGTAGAGGTCAACGTACCGGGTATGGAAATATGATCAAATTCAATCTTATCCGGCAGCTTCTGCGCTCCGGCTATGGTCGTGAGAAGAAAGAAAATAAAAGTGACGAAAGATTTAACCATCTGTTAATCTTCCGGGTAGGGGATGAAAACAAAATTGGTGAACTCCTTGTCCACTACAAAGAGGCAACAGAACTCATCCGGATCTTTATAGTTTTCCTTGAACTGCTCTACCTTTTCCGGGCTCACAAAATTGCGCTGTACAAACTCGTCCAGAAAGGAGGCATAATAATCCCATGTAAGGCCCAGTTTATCTTTGTCGATAAGCAATTGCCCAATGGGGATTTCTTCTTTTGCTATGGGAAATATGGGATACTCAAAGTCAGCCTTCCTGATCTGGTAGGAAGACTCTTTAAGATGATCGGCCACTTTTACAAAGTCAGTCGAGATAGTGCCGAGGTATTTGCCGCTGAGTTCGGGATCGTTGTGCATTAGACGGGTATTCTTCCTTAGAAATTTTACATGTGCTATTCTTTTTCCTTCTTTCTTAATGATAAGGGCTGATTGATTTGATTACCATGATTCAGGCATAGCAGAAATAGAACTTGGTTGTTATAAAAATCAAAATAATCATTCGCTGTCATTACTGCAATAAGCTTCAAAAAAGACCTAATATAAAAGCTTGCGCGCGTTATCTTTTATTCCTTCCAGGAATATCGCCAAAAAATAAAAGGAGAGATCGGATCTTACCTGTTGGTAGCTATCCATTGGGTAGCAAATTCTTTTAGCTCCGGGAAAAAGCGATCAAATTCGTCCTGAAATTCGGAATAATACAGCTGAAGATCAGCGGTGGCCTCTTCCATTTTTGATTCATAGGGAGTTCTTCGTGCCATGCCCGACAGTGCGCGATGTATGCCCTCTACCTGGGAGTAGCCCACAAGCCAGTTTCCTTTTATCATGTAGGGCAGCATCTGGTTCACCTGGTCGGGTAGTAAGGCCTGGTACTTTTCCAGCGTGTTGTAGGAATCCCTGGCAAAATCCGCCAGTAATTGATCAGAGTAATTTGCCCAGTTGGCAGCCAGGAAGTGATCATAGAAAACATCAATGATCACGGGGGAGTAGTGCCTGTATTTGGGGCGCAATCGTATTTTACTTTCACGCACAACGGGATGCCTATCGGTGAATGCATCGATCTCACGATGAAGCGCTATTCCTTTGACGATGCCCGCTTCAAACTGCTCAGACAGATTTCTGCCTTTTACAAAATCTCCGATGAAATTGCCTATTTTAACTTTCGGATCGGCACCCGATAAATAAAGATGAGCCAGAAAATTCAAACCGATTGTTTTACGCTGATGTAAGGTAATTCATTTAATCGGTTTTTATGAAGCCGTAATTTTTGTGACTTTTGATCAAAACCATTTTACTTCTTTATAAATATGGCTATAGCAAAATTAAAACTTCTGATTAACCTGGCTCGTATTGATGGTGAGGTGGCCGATCGTGAAAAAAAATACATTACAACCATAGGTATAGCCAATGGTGTCCCTATGAAGGAGGTGGTTCCTCTTTTTGAACTTGATCATGAGATCATTGTACCCGCTGACCTGACCAGCGATGAACGTTTCAATTATATTTTCAGCCTGGTGCAACTCATGAAAATTGACGAACGCCTTTATAAAGATGAGATTCAGTATTGCTCACAGGTAGCTGCTAAATTAGGATATGATCAGTCGGTGATGTTTGAATTGATGCTGCATGTGCGGAGCGTAATGGAGGCCAATGAACTGGAATCTTTAAAGCAGTTAACGGCCAAATATCTTCATCCTGGTTGACTGGAATAAAAATTAGGGTTAACATTAGCTTAAATGCTAACCTAAACCGTAATGAAAAAAATACTTACCCTGTCCGTGTTGTGGCTGCTAGCCATTGCCGGATTCGCCCAGCGCACCCTCATCCATTGTGGTAGTCTCATCGATGGAAAAAGCAAAGACATTCAATCACAAGTAACAATCGTTGTAGAAGCAGGAAAAATTGTTTCGCTCGACAAAGGCTTTGCCAAACCCGGCAAAGATGATAAGCTTATCGACCTGAGTAAGAAAACAGTCATGCCCGGCCTGATTGATATGCACGTGCATGTAGAGAATGAAACCAGCAAAGATAACCTCGTAAAACGCTTTACTCAGAATGAAGCCGATGTGGCATTTCAGGCTACCGTATATGCAAAGAAAAACCTGATGGCTGGTTTTACCACGGTGCGCGATTGTGGAGGATCGGGTGTCAATATTTCCATACGCAATGCCATCAACCAAGGTATTGTGGTGGGCCCACGCATTTTTACAGCAGGCAAAGGTGTGGCGACCACGGGAGGTCATGGAGATCCAACCAATGGTTCACGTAAGGACTTACAGGGTGATCCCGGTCCGAAAGAAGGGGTGATCAATGGCCCGGAAGAAGCGTATAAAGCCGTACGTCAACGCTATAAAGATGGAGCTGACTTTATTAAGATCACCGCTACCGGTGGTGTACTCAGTGTAGCAAAGGATGGAAGTGGCCCTCAGTTTACCCAGGAAGAGGTAAATGCCATTGTGCTTGCTGCGAAAGACTATGGCTTTCATACGGCCGCACATGCACATGGGGCAGAGGGCATGAAGCGTGCCGTGCTTGCTGGGATAACTACTATAGAACATGGTACGCTGATGAGCGAGGAAGTAATGGACCTGATGAAAGAAAAGGGAACCTATCTTGTCCCTACGATAATAGCCGGAAGGTCGGCAGCCGATTATGCCAGGATACCAGGCTATTATCATCCGTTGGTCGTTCCCAAAGCATTGGAGATCGGATCGAAAATTCAGGAGAACTTTGGTAGAGCTTATAAACGCGGTGTGAAGATCGCATTCGGTACCGATGCAGGCGTGTTCCCTCACGGAGAGAATGCACGCGAGTTTGGATATATGGTAGAAGGTGGTATGCCCGCCATTGAGGCATTGCTCAGTGCGATGCAGGTGAATGCTAACTTGCTGGGGGTAGGTGATAAAATAGGATCAATCGAAAAAGGAAAACTGGCTGATATTGTAGCAGTAAATGAAAACCCAACAACCAATATCAAAACCATGGAGAAGGTAACATTTGTGATGAAAGAAGGTGTGGTGTACAAAAACGAGTAAAAAATCTTTTTTTATAGCTGCATAACGATTGCCATGGCGGAACAGCGATGGCAATTTTTTTATAGCCATGTTGAGTTAAGAAAAATTAAGTTGGAATTAATCAGAGCCTCATTTGAGCGTTTTAGTATTGAATAAAAAACGAAATGAAGACTTTCTGTCCTCTTGCTCTGGCTTCTATGATTTCAGTGGTGGTGTTTTGCCAAAAGCCAAAATCGGAGATCATAGAGCGAAAAGGAGAAGTAATTGAAATTGCTCCAGGGTTTACTTTTGCTCTAAGTAATCTGATATTTAAGGTTGGTGATGATACTCTTTATTTAAGATTCCCTCCTCAGAATGGAGAGCTGATAACCAACTATGCCAGGAAGGGTGAATGGCTTGAAATCAGGGCGAAGGTTATTCCTTTGCGAAAAGCGATGAAGAGACCAATGAAATTCTATTATTTTCTTGATGAACTTCTGGCGATTCATGTGGAAGGTAATTGGATAGATATGGATGCTGTAGATACAGAATGGCCCAAGCCCATCTATAAGGTATTTCTGGAGAAAAAAGTGAAGGATGACTTTTTTGTTAATGGAGCACGCTCTGCTTTGCTCTATGATGATGGATTAGCTTCGTATAATGTGTATAATAGTAAAAACTATTATCCAATGAAGGATATTCGTGCTGGGCATACTGTTTCATTTATCGGTTATTTAAGTGAAAGAAAGAAGGGTTATGTTTATCCGGTTTGGGATTTGAAAGAGGTTTATACCTACCTGCCTCTTTATAAAAAACAAGGTGAAGTTAAAGCCTATCTATACAAACAAAATTACGTATGTATCGGTTTGGTATTGAATACTAAGGACGATGATATTCGAATGTCCTTTCCTAGTGATTTGGGAAAGGAAATTATGGATTTTGTAAGCAGGCATTCTGTATTTACAGCTTATTACCATGACTATAAAATTGATGATCAGCTGAACCCTCCTGAATTACATGCCCTGATAAGTGAACGTGACTCCTTATTTATAAATCAATTTGGTTTTTACGGTGGCGCTGATGTAAAACATGAACATACTCCAGCCGAAATAGAAGGAAAAATAACCAGCATCAATCGGTCAGCTAAAGGAAAAATCATGTCCGTCATTGTGGGTAACGATTGCTATATCGAAGTAGACAATAACATGGAGAAGCAATTGACCAACTATTTGAAGCACGGAAGAATGATCAAAGTAAGCGGACAGGAGCGCATTAAAAAAGAAGGCGAGATTTATGCAAAAGAGTATCGCATCATCACACCCAGCCAGGTGACGGCCGATGGCAAAGTATTTTTTATAAACATGATACCCTACTAACCTCTCATGAAAATCCTCATCATTGAAGACGAACCCAGGCTCAACGAATTCTTAAAAAAGGGATTGGAACAGCAAGGATATGTTGTTGATTCCGCTATGAATGGAAGTGCCGGGCTTGAACTGGCTTCTGTCGGGAGTTATGATCTGGTGCTGTTGGACATCATGCTTCCCGGACAAAACGGTTTTGAAGTACTGGAGAATTTTCGCCAGTTCGAGATTAAGGCTCCGGTGATCATCATCAGCGCCCTGAGCAATGCCGATCGTGTAATAGAAGGCCTTGACAAAGGAGCGATTGACTACATCAAAAAGCCTTTTGATTTTGGCGAACTAATGGCGCGTATTCGTGCTGCGGTGCGCAGAGGTGATGCAAAGAATTTTACTAAATATTCCATCGGCAATTTTCATCTTGATTTGCTCAGCCGCAAGGCATGGATGGGCGACCAGGAAATTCAGCTGACCAAAAGGGAGTTTGGCCTGATGGAGCTGTTATTGTTACGCACGAATCGAATAGTAACCAAGACAGAGATAGCCGAGAAAGTATGGGAGGTAAACTTTGATATGGGAAGCAATGTGATTGAAGTTCATCTTTCTCAATTGCGGAAAAAATTAGGTAATGCTGATCTGATACGAACAAAAGTGGGAACGGGATATTATATTGAAGGTGAATTAATCAAAAGCTGAATTGACTCAACGGTTTTACCTGCGCGGCATACAAGCCAAAACGTTTTTCATCTTCTTCATTGTATTTGTCATTATCATTGTTCCGGTCAATTTTCTGATCTATAATAAAGTCAAGGGTATACTCGCTGTTGCCGATTCGGGCGAACTGAAGTTTGAGGCAGAGCGCTTGCTGAGCACCGTACGTCTCGATCCTCCGTTCATACCTTTACCATCACAAGGATATTCATTGAAAGTGCAATGGAGTAATGAATTCACCTTCGATGAGTTATTTACCTCACCCGACTTTCCTCAGCTGGAGGACTTTCAATATTTCATGGAAGAGAGTGAAGCCGATACATTTAAGGTTGTTACTCTTAGTAAACCAGGAGCGTCTGGTGGTCAGCTTTTGCTTTCGCTCGCGCGAAGCGATCAGCGTTTGGAAAGCCAGCTGACGGATTTGCAATTTTATCTTTTCACGGCTAATGCTGCTTCTATTTTTCTGGCTGGATTGGTGGTGTTTATCGTTACGGGTATCACGCTTCGTCCCATCAGGAAAATTATTCGGGTAGCTAACCGTATCAACGCATCGAAAAGCATCGAACGGGTGCCTATCCCTCCGTCGAAAGATGAAAATCGTTTGCTGGCGGAGACCATCAATGCTATGCTGGCGCGAATAGAACAAACCATTCAAACCCAAACCAATTTCTTCGCCTCGGCAGCGCATGAGTTGAAGACGCCACTGACGGTGATGCAAACCGAACTGTCTATTGCTTTACAAACGGAAACGAATCCGGAGGTAATTAAAATTCTTCAAAGTAATTTGGTTGAAGCGCAGCGACTCGATCATGTCATTCAGGATTTTTTGTTGATCAGCCAGCTGCGCAGCGAATCACTCTCGCTACGCAAGCAAACGATAGAACTCGATGAAGTGATCTACTCCGCATTGAGGAAAGTAAAATACCTGGTAAGAGAATATCAGTCATCGATTAAGGTGAACATCAGCGAGACCCCTTTGCATATCATTGCCGATTATGATAAAATGGAAACGGTGCTTACTAATTTGCTGGAAAATGCGATCAAGTATTCGGTACGCGAAACGGTGATTGATGTGAGCGTGCAAAAGAGCGAGGGACACATTATTTTGAGCGTAATCAACTCGGTGAGCCAGGAGATGAAAAATCCTGAACGACTAAAGGAAGAATTTAGTAAGTCAGAACAGCTTAGCTCAGGCTTAGGCATGGGCCTTTGGATTTGCGATCGGATCATAGAGATGCATCACTTTCAGTTTGTGCTTCGCCAACATCACTTCATTTTTGTGGCCAGCATTTATATTAAGCTTGATTAGGATAAGTTTAACCGTTTTCTTATCAAATTTTAATGTAAAAAGGTGTTAAAAAGCAATGTATGTTTTTTGAGAAATACAGCCTCCGTTTTTTGCTTTCGTGTATATAAAACGTGCTCTTCTGATTAAACATGCTTCCATTTTGAAGCTGCTTTTCTTTTAAAACGGCTTTACATCAAGTGTAGTGATCTATTCAGAACCTTGTTGAAGTGATACCTGGGCAAAAACCTGAACTATAGTCCTTCGTATATTTGCATTACAACAGAAGCAGGGTTTGTATCCTGTTCTGCTTATCAAAAAAATAATTTCACATAAAATAATACAGTTATGAAAAATGCAATTTTTTTCGTGTTGATGTTGGTGGCTGTAGTAGCAGTGAATGCACAGTCAAAGAAGCGCTATGTGGAGGGAAATCTGCAGGGAACCAATCAGAATCTGAAGGGATACTTTTGGTTTGATAACGCGCTGGTAGATGGTGCACAGCGTATCTATTATAAAGAGACGTTAGAGTCGGACAAGAAAGAACTAAGTGCTTCAGAGTTTGATCGCTTCGAGTCGGCCGATGGGGACCGCGAAAAATTCAGAGTTGCTAATGCAAATGCGACACGTGGCGCAGAGGTATTGCTCCCAAGAATTGAAAAAGGAAAAATCAATCTTTACAAGTACGATTATGTAGTGGCCAATCAGAAACATAGTCTTAATCGTGAAAATCACTATTACATACAGAAAGGTCTAGTGAAGACACGTGTATCCTTCAATAACTTTAAAGACAAAATGAAGGAGCTGGTAGGTGATAACAAAGAGTTGATGGCTAAGATCAAGAACAACGATTTAGGGTATTACAAACTTCAGGAAATAGTAGCAGCCTACAACAGCGGAATGTCCATGGGTACAGGGCTGAATGACGTTCCCAGCGGAGCCAACTAAGGCAGGCTTCCGGTAACAAGGAATGAAAAAGATTGTCAGTCAATGGCAATCTTTTTTTTATGCCCTTATATGTCCGTGCGTTTTTGAATTACCTGATTTCGTTCTTTATTCTATTTTTGTGGCCCGGAAGCAAAACCTGTATAACCCTACACTTTCAAAAAATGAACCCCGTTTTAAACAAGAACCTGTTCTTTGTAAAAGAACATACTGCCATTTTTAAGGCTGCCAATAGCTTCGATATTTTAGATCCGGATTCCAAGCAGATTATCATGAATGCGCGGGAAGAAAGTCTTGGATTTTTCACCAAGATGTTTCGTTTCACTGACTACAAGCGCATGACTCCGTTTGATATTTCCATCAAAACCCCCGATGGAGCAAAAGTGCTTTCTGTACGCCGAGGCGTTTCCTTCTTTTTGTCAACCGTAGAAGTGCTGGACGAACGGGATAATGTGATCGGAAAATTCAAACAGAAATTTTTCTCCATAGGAGGCAAATTTGAAGTGCTTGATCAGAGTGATCGCCCGCTGTGTATGCTCAAGGGCCACTGGGCGAGCTGGGATTTCAAATTTGTGTCGAATGATGGTAAAGAGTTTGCCGTAGTAACTAAAAAATGGGCCGGCCTTGGTAAAGAGCTCTTTACCTCTGCGGATAATTATGTGTTACAAATTAATAGTGAAGTGCCTGAAAATCACCCATTACGCCAGCTGATCATAGCTGCGGTGATGTGTATCGATTTAGTATTGAAGGAATAATTTTAGTGCGGCAGTGTTGCCGGTCTGGCGATGTGCCAATGAGGTGGTGGTTCTAAAGTCCCTGTTGGCACATCCGCTAATGGATCATTTGTCATAATTTGGCAGGGCTTCGTCCTTAATCCATCTGCTTTTTTTACCTTTGCCGCTTAAAATCCTCAGGAAAGACGATGGGAATGGAGCACATCCGCAATTTTTGCATTATAGCGCATATCGACCACGGTAAAAGCACCTTGGCAGACCGGCTTCTGGAGTTTACCGGTACGGTAACCAACCGGCAGATGCAGGCACAGGTGCTTGATAATATGGATCTGGAGCGCGAAAAGGGTATTACCATCAAGTCGCACGCCATCCAGATGAACTATAAACTGGACGGTCAGGAATATGTGCTGAACCTGATTGATACACCCGGCCACGTGGATTTTTCGTACGAAGTTTCCCGTTCGATAGCCGCCTGTGAGGGGGCACTTCTTATTGTTGACGCTGCCCAGGGCATTCAGGCTCAGACCATCTCCAATCTTTACCTGGCGCTGGAGCATAACCTTACCATCATTCCGGTTTTAAATAAGATTGATTTGCCTGCGGCTATGCCTGAAGAGGTAACCGATCAGATCGTGGATTTGATTGGCTGTGACCCTGCTGATGTGATTCGGGCGAGCGCGAAAGAAGGCATTGGTATTGAAGAAATTCTGAAAGCCGCAGTACTTCGTGTGCCTGCTCCCAAGGGAGACCCCAAAGCTCCGCTGCAGGCCATGATTTTTGACTCTGTATTCAATTCTTTCCGTGGTATTGAAGTGTATTTCCGTGTATTCAATGGCACAATTAAGAAAAACGATAAAATAAAATTCCTGAACACCGGCATGACGTACAATGCCGATGAGATTGGAGTACTGAAATTAAACCAGGTGGCCAAAAGTGAAGTAGGCACCGGCGATGTGGGGTATTTGATTTCCGGTATCAAAGTAGCAAAAGAAGTAAAGGTAGGAGATACCATTACACTGGCTGATAATCCTGGAGAAGCCATCAAAGGTTTTGAGAATGTGAAGCCAATGGTTTTTGCTGGTATCTATCCGGTTGAGACTTCGGAGTTTGAAGAACTTCGTGCTTCAATGGAAAAACTTCAGCTTAATGATGCTTCGCTGGTTTGGGAGCCTGAAACATCAGCAGCGCTTGGTTTCGGTTTCCGATGCGGCTTTTTAGGAATGCTTCATATGGAGATTATCCAGGAGCGCCTGGAGCGGGAGTTTAACATGACCGTGATTACCACGGTGCCTTCTGTTCAGTTCAAGGCTACGCTCACCAATGGCAGTAACTTGTTTATCAATGCCCCTTCGGAGATGCCCGACCCCACCAAGATTGATTTCATCGAAGAGCCATTTATTCGTGCACAGATTATTTCCAAGTCAGACTTCATCGGCCCGATCATCGGACTGTGTATGGATAAACGCGGTGTGATCAAGAATCAAAACTACCTTACGGCAGATCGTGTTGAGTTAACATTTGAAATGCCATTGGCGGAAATCGTTTTTGACTTCTTTGATAAACTGAAGACCATCTCCCGAGGGTACGCTTCACTGGATTATCATTTGATAGACATGCGTGAAAGTGACATGGTGAAACTGGATGTGCAGCTGAACGGAGAGAAGATTGATGCACTTTCAGCGATCGTTCACCGAAACAAAGCGCATGACTGGGGAAGGAAATTGTGTGAGAAATTGAAAGAACTGATACCACGTCACATGTTTGAGGTGGCAATACAAGCTGCTATCGGACAAAAAATTGTAGCCCGAGAAACGCTGAGTGCCATCAGTAAGAACGTGTTGGCAAAATGTTATGGTGGCGATATTTCGCGTAAGCGTAAGCTGTTGGAGAAGCAGAAAAAAGGTAAGAAACGCATGAGGCAAGTGGGAAGCGTGGAAATACCACAGGAAGCCTTCATGGCCGTATTGAAGATCAACCAGTAATAAAAAAAGTACATATAAGTCTATGACGGATACACCCACTACCTATGCTTTGATTGACGGGCGTAAAGTCTCCGGAGAAATTAAATCCGAGATCAGTGCCAAAGTACACGAGCGCAAACTAAGCGGTAAGAAGGTGCCTCACCTCGCCATCATACTGGTAGGTGATGATGGTGCAAGCCAGACGTACGTAGACCATAAAGTGAAGTCGTGCAAGGAAGTGGGCTTCCACTATACCATGATGCGCTTTGCAGATACGATCAGTGAAGAGAAACTGATTAAGCACATCGATCACGTGAACGATGACGAAGATGTAGATGGATTCATCGTTCAGCTCCCATTACCTGCACATATATCGGTTGAACGAATCACAGAGAAGATACGCTCCGATAAAGATGTGGATGGGTTCACCAATCATAACTTTGGAAGTATCACTTCAAAAAATCCATTGCTTCTTCCTGCTACCCCCTACGGAGTAATTGAATTGCTTAGACGATACAATATTCCAACGGAAGGCAAACATTGTGTAGTGGTGGGCGCAAGTCGCATAGTAGGAGCTCCGCTAAGTATGATGCTGGCAGAACAAGGTCATGCCACAGTAACCCTTTGTCATAAATACACTCAAAATCTGGCGGAGTACACCAGCAAAGCAGATATACTGATTACGGCAGTGGGTAAGCCCGGATTGATCACTGCGGATATGGTGAAAGAAGGTGCTGTGGTGATTGATGTGGGTACCACCCGTGTGGAAGGTCCTCAATTTAAAAACGGGTATGCCATTAAAGGGGATGTGGATTTTAAACCGGTAGCCGCCAAGGCTTCTTACATCACCCCGGTGCCGGGAGGTGTTGGTCCGATGACCATTGCTTCCTTGTTGTTGAATACGCTACACGCTACGGAGAAAAGAAATCCCTAGCATCACCTTCAAAAACCCCTGGTGTTTTTGTCACTCGGTGGTGAAAGAATATGAATCCTGCAACTCAAATAGTAAACACGGCACTTCCTTTGATGGAAGACTTTTATACCATTCAGGGTGAAGGGTTCTATCAGGGATTTGCAGCCTATTTTATTCGTCTTGGCGGATGCGATGTGGGCTGTGTATGGTGTGATGTGAAAGAATCGTGGGATGTAGCAGCCCATCCATTGGTTTCCATTGACACGATGGTGTCGAAAGTAAAAGCAAGTGGCTCTCCCTTGGCAGTGATTACCGGAGGCGAGCCGGCTATGCATGACCTCTTTCCACTTACTAAATCATTGCAGGAGGAAGGTATCAAAACCAATATTGAAACATCAGGTGTGTATGAGTTGACAGGCTTGTGGGATTGGATTTGTTTCTCCCCCAAGAAATTCAAACTACCTCATGATTCCATTTACGATCAGGCTAATGAATTAAAAATCATCGTTTATAATAAAAGTGATTTTGCCTGGGCCGAAGAACATGCCGCAAGAGTGAATGAGGCCTGTGAGCTGTTTTTACAACCTGAATGGTCGAAAGAAAAGGAAATGTTGCCTTTGATTATCGACTATGTAAAAGCCAACCCGAAGTGGAAGGTGTCTTTGCAGATTCACAAATACATGAACATCCCTTAGTAATAAGGCAGTATTCGTTATAGGGAATGACAATCACTGAATTCAGATCTACACTTAATCAATGGGGACAACAGCAAGTCCCTTTTTTGTTTGCCGTGGACTTTGAAATGGAAAAGCCACTCGCATGGAGGTTAGACGAGATTGACCCCGGTTTAATTAAATACGATGTGCGCGGAGTAAGCAATACCGTTCCGAAAAAAACAACTGAACGTATTCAGCTTAATAAATTCCCTGTCGCTATCGAGGTTTACAAAGAGCAATTTGATAAAGTAATGTCGCACCTGGATTATGGTGATTCATTCCTGACCAATCTTACCGTAAAAACAAAGATTGAAATCAATTCGTCACCAGAACAATTGTTTGATTTGTATAAAGCTCCTTACAAGCTTTATATGAAAGATCAGTTCCTGGTTTTCTCCCCCGAATCGTTTATCCGTATTAAAGACGGAAGAATATTTTCTTTTCCGATGAAAGGCACTATTGATGCCACCATTAAAAATGCTGCGGAAATCATCATTCATGATCAGAAAGAATTATCGGAACATGTTACGATCGTTGATCTTATCCGCAATGATTTAAGTATCGTTTCATCGAATGTTACCGTAAAACGTTTTCGATACATCGAAGAAATTAAGACGGATAATAAAAATCTCTTGCAGGTGAGTTCGGAAATAGTGGGTGATCTCCCGGCCGATTATGGTTGCCGAATTGGGGATCTACTGATCTCGCTATTACCAGCCGGTTCGATAAGCGGAGCACCAAAGCCGAGAACAATGGATATCATCAGGGAGGCGGAAAAAGAAAAGCGAGGGTACTACACCGGTGTGTTTGGTTATTTTGACGGATGTAGCCTGGATAGTGGAGTGATGATTCGTTTTATTGAACAGGAGGAAGACCGGTTTTTCTATCGTAGTGGCGGAGGCATCACTACACAGAGTACGTTGCAATCCGAATACCAGGAAATGATCGATAAAATCTATGTCACAGTTCATTGAGACGATACGATTGGAAGATGGACAATTTGGTAACCTCAGTTATCATCAGCAGCGCATTGAGGTAACGGTGAATGCACTGTTTCCTGGAAGGGATAAGATGGATCTTCAATTCATTCTGTTCGCAGACACCTTTCCAAAGCAAGGTCTCTATAAATGCAGGATTACGTATGATGCAAATGGCCATTTAATTCAGTACGAACCCTATACCATTCGCCCGGTTATTTCGTTAAAACGGATAGTGATGAACGAGCTTTCGTATCGCTATAAATTTGCTGATCGTAATGAGTTAAAAACGGTTTTTGCTCAACGGGGGCAGTGTGATGATATTTTGATAATAAAGAACGGGTTGGTGACGGATACATCGTACGCCAATATCGCATTTAAGAATGAGGAGGGCCAATGGGTAACCCCTTCTTCTTACTTATTGAAGGGCACCATGCGACAGTATTTGCTCGATAGCGGACAAATCAAGGAACAACAGATCCTATCGGCTGATCTATCCTCTTTTAAGAAATTTAAACTGATTAATTCCATGCTTCGCTGGGATAGTGAAGAGAGAGATGTTTCCAATATTGTTTAGCTTTGAATAATGAGAATACTTGCTTTTCTACTATTGCTCTTTAGTTGCCCGGTCCTCTTTGCACAAAATCAGTTAAGTACAAAAAATAAGAAAGCCATCGAGCTATATACCCTGGCAGATAACTTCCGGGTACGTGGTCAGTATGATCAGGCAGTGAACATGCTGCTGGAGGCAATTGAAAAAGATCGCGGCTTTGAAGAAGCGTATTATCGATTAGGGATTACCTTCAAGTCAATGCATGAATACGGCAAGTCAATTGATATATTTCTGAAAGGACTCGATCTGACCAAAGACCCCAAGCGAAAGAAGATATTCAATTTTGAGTTAGGAGATAGTTATCTCAAGGTGGGCAGTTATCAAAATGCGTTGGATTATCTGAACCAATTTCTGGAAGCAGAGATACTTAATAAGCCGAAGATAGAATTGGCCAGGTTCTGGAAGCGCAATGCTGAATTCAGTTTGCAGAACATGAAAGTGAATTCACAGTTTCAACCACAGGCCTTGAGCGATTCATTGAACCGGTTTAAGATGCAGTACTTTCCTGTGCTGACGGCTGATGAACAACAGATG
>JAHEZH010000263.1 GCA_023251155.1 Flammeovirgaceae bacterium
GGCGGATCACTGGGCGGACAGCAGGTATTAGAGTGGGCTATTGCCCAGCCCGAAGTTTTTGAAAACATTGTTCCCATTGCCTGCACAGCAACATTATCGCCCTGGGTGATTGCGTTCAATGAAACTCAACGCATGGCCATCGCGGCCGACCCGACATGGAAAGAGAATGATGAGCGTGCAGGAAGGGAAGGAATGAAAGTAGCCCGTGCGATCGCGATGATTTCATTTCGCACCTATGAAACGTACAGTCATACACAGGCAGAAAAGAACGGAGAGAAACTCGATGACTATCGCGCCTCTTCCTATCAGCGTTATCAGGGTGAGAAACTGGCCAACCGTTTCAATGCCTATTCGTACTGGACACTGAGTAAGATGATGGATAACCATCATGTGGGCCGGGGAAGAGGAAGTGCCCAAGAAGCGTTGCAACAGATTCAGGCAAAAGCGCTGGTGATCGGTATCGACAGCGATGTATTATTTCCGCTCGCCGATCAGCGCTTCATTGCCGAAAACATACCCGGAAGCAAGCTGAAAGAAATCAGTTCGATTTACGGGCACGATGGATTTTTAGTAGAATCCGCAATACTTAAAAAAACAGTACGCGATTTTTACCGACAGGAAGAAGAATTAGAATTAAAGAAATAAACTACAGGTAGTTCCAGCTATCCTCATTACTCGACATTAATAATACACCAGATGAAAAAGAAATTGAAATTAGGATTATTCGGTTTTGGATGTGTGGGGCAAGGACTCTACCACGTGCTGCATGAAACACACGGAGTGAAGGCCGAGATCAAAAAAATATGCGTGAAGAACCAAAGCAAATCACGACCTATTGCCGATAGCTTCTTCACGTACAAAAAAGAAGATATACTTAATGATGCCGATATTGATGTAGTCGTTGAATTGATTGACGATGCCAACGCGGCATTTGAAATCGTGAAGACCTCACTGGAGCATGGCAAAGCAGTAGTGACCGCAAATAAGAAAATGCTGGCCGAGCATCTCGAAGAAATCTACGAGCTACAGAAGAAGCATAACCGCCCGGTATTATATGAAGGCTCGGTATGCGGAAGTATCCCTGTACTACGTAACCTGGAAGAATATTATGACAATGATTTACTGCAGAGCATTGAAGGAATCTTCAACGGCTCTACCAACTATATCCTTACCAAAGTTTTTGAAGAGCGTAAAAACTACGATGAGGCCCTGAAGCAGGCACAGGAATTGGGCTTTGCGGAAAGTGATCCAAGCCTGGATGTAAAAGCATTCGATCCAAAATATAAATTAACGATCGCTATCCTTCATACGTTCGGGGTATTCGTCAAACCGGAAGACGTGATCAACATTGGTATTGATAAGATTGCCGAAGTAGACCTGAAGTATGCACGTGAGAATGGCTATACGATAAAGCTGATTGCGCAGGCTCGTAAAATTGGTGATAAAGTATATGGCTTCGTGGCACCTCAATACATTGAAGCAACTAATCCATTAGCTTCGGTTCGTAATGAGTACAATGCCGTGCAGTTGGAAGGTGCTTTCGCAGAGAAGCAGTTGTTCGTAGGCAAAGGAGCGGGGAGCTATCCAACAGGCTCAGCGGTACTTTCCGATATCTCTGCTCTCACTTACGATTACAGCTACGAATACAAAAAAATATCGCAGGAGCGCCAGGTATTTTTCTCCAACGATGCCTTGGTGGAAGCAGTGGTTAGTTTCAAAGGTGAAGACATCGTTACCTCAAAAGAGTTTGAAAAATTTGAAGGCGGCTACCGAGGCAACGGCTACCAGTTCCTCAGAGGAACCGTGAAGCTGGAGAAACTTCGCGAGTGGTCAGCAAATCCGGAAGTAAGTGTGATCCTGACCACCACAAGTAAAATCACCCCATTGCAACCTGTAGACAAGAAAGCGCTGAGCTTCGCTTAACTATTTCGGCATATCCCTATAAAAAATCCTGCAGCCACGCTGTGGGATTTTTTGTTTCCACCCATGCTATAAATCAACTACAATAACCCCACATCAATTACAATAACCCCACCGTGGTCTGTGTCCTCACAGAACACCACCTATGACAAGACCGAGGTAAAGAAAGGATTGAGCTTTGCTTTAACTGTTTAGCACTTTCCATTAAAATTCCGCAACTACCATGCGGGATTTTTGCTTCCACCTATATTATAATCATCACCAACCCACCGTGGTCTGTGTCTTCACAGAACACCACCCTAACAATTCGGCGTTTCGCTCCGTGTCGACAAAGACCGAGGTAAAAGATACGGCCGGGTGTGTCGATTTTTTATTTTACACCTTGGCGGGATTATAATAGCTTTGTAAAAAACCACGTTCCATGGATTTAACCATCTTCTTCTCGCCCATCGAGGAATCGATCTATGAAAAGATCTCATCGAATACCTCTTTCTACAAAAGTATAAAAGCATACGGTGAGAAGATGCCCGATTATAAAGGAGCACACATTGCACTGTTCGGTATCAAAGAAGTACGTGGTACCCACAGTAATACCGGTGCAGCCCATGGTCCGGATGAAATCAGGAAGAAGTTATATCAGCTAAAGAAAGGAACAGGCGCTTATAACATTGTCGATTTAGGCAATCTGAATCCCGGCATTGACCTGGATGAAACTTTCATACGCATCAGCGAAGTGTGCCGCATACTATTAGAGCATAACGTACTCCCGGTTATTCTCGGAGGCACACATGATCTTGACTATGGTCAGTACCGCAGCTATGAAGACATGAACAAGCTGGTGAGTTTCCTTAATGTAGATGCGTTTCTCGACCTGGATGACAGCAAGGAATCACCCTTCAGCAAACAGCACATTCATAAAATACTTCTGCACGAACCCAATTATCTCTTCAGCTATACCCATCTGGCTCACCAGATGTACCTGATCGATCCGCAAGCAGTAACCATACTGGAGAAGTTATACTTTGAAGCTTATCGGTTAGGAAGTATCCGCACCAACATTGCTGATATGGAGCCGGTAGTGCGCAATGCCGACATGATTTCGTTTGACGTTACATCCATTCGTTCATCCGATGCCCCGGGCAACGCCAATGCACAACCATTCGGTCTCACCGGTGAAGAAGCCTGCCAATTGTGCTGGTATGCGGGCCAGAGTGAAAAGCTAAGCTCCATTGGTTTCTATGAATACAATCCTGAGTTTGATGATGTGCACAATAAAACGGCTGCGGTAATTGCCACGATGCTCTGGTATTTCATCGAAGGGTTCTATCATCGTAAAAACGAACGCGACTTCAAGAGCAATGACTTCATGAAGTATTCGGTGTCCATGCCGGTAGAGCCAGAGGTGATGACGTTCTATAAAAGCAAGTTCACCGAGAAGTGGTGGATGGAAGTAACGCCACAGCACAACAACCGCTACTCGCGCAACAGCATTGTGCCTTGCAGTTACAACGATTACCAGACGGCTACGAAAGGAGAAATACCGGAACGATACATCAATGCATTGGCAAAGTTGATCTGAGAAACGAGGGCGCTATAAAAAGTGCTACCTCACATTACAATAAGTATAAACTATAACCACAGTGAACTAAAATCAGAAATCCGTAAATCCCTGAATACTGTTTCTGAAGGCACTCTGCCTGTTCGATTCTAGTTTCATTAAAAAATTGTATTCACAAAAAACTACTCTTATAAACTAAAAAAATCCCGGACTCATCACCCGGGATTTTCTTATTCCTCTCATTTAAAACTAATTACTTCTTCGGATCAAGCTTTACTTTCTTCGGTACTTCTTCCACATTGATCAATTCATTGAACAACAGTTTGAAAGTACCTTGTGCCTGTGCACGGAACGTAATCTCAGGGCTGAATGCATACAGCTTTCCTTTTCCGACAGGTGCTTCAAATGCCACGACTCCGCCCTTCAGGTAGGTTGCTCCCCAGGCCCATCCGCTACGCAATGGATTCTCTTCACCAAACCACGCCAACGGCTTCACTTTGCCTTGTATCACCGCTTCCGGTGCCAGCTTGAATACCGGACTGTTTTCAAAATACACATCGGTAACATTGCTCAGTCCCCAGGTAGCACTTTGCGTTGAATCCAGTTTCATTTGAAGAATACTTCCCGGCACGTAATATTTTTCGTTGGATAAATTCCGTTCCGCACTATTAGGCCCGATCTCCGTCAATGCATTTTTCACAGGTAAGCCCAGGTGATAAGCAAGGTTGGTACTTGTTCCAATCGTTACAATTCTTCCTCCTTCTTCCATGAACTTCTTCAGCTGAGGAATTGATTTCTCTGCGGTAATTCTTCCCATCGTGCTTCTGAACTCGGCCGGAATTTCTTCTTCTTTCGGATCTCTGCGTGCAAAGCCATATTCGTCATTGGTTTCTTTGGCCACACCCGGTATAGCGCGTGTCACAAAAATGATCACATCGTATTTCTTGCGCAGGTCTCCCGCATCAATGCCTTTGGAATAGATGATGTCCGCATCAAAATGGTATTGTTCCATCAGCCAACGTACCCAGCCTGAAGGCATCGAACCACCGTAAGCATCCCACAATGCAATGCGTGGCTTCGTTACTTTCGCTATGGGCTCCGTTGGAGCTTTACTTGCGCTCACCACCGTTACACCATAATCACTTGCGCTCTTATCCAAAACAGCTTTTGCTTTCGCACCACCGGCTACATAAAAGCTTCCGGCAGGCAAATTGTTTTTACCCGCTACACCCTCCGGCAAACGATATACTTCAGCCCCTTCTTTCAATAAATCATTGACGGCAAGAAATGCATTGTTTGTTTTCGCATTGATCAGGTAACCTGCCGTTGAAGCAGAGGCATCCATACTTCCTTTTGGACTTTGTAATTCACCGTAAGGAACCTGCTCAAACGGACCATCAAAATTTTCAAGGAAACGATCGAACTTCACCCCCATCTGGAATGCCAGAGTCCAACCTGCGGCATCATAAGGGCGCACTGGCGGGCCACCCGGATACTGAAAGTCATTCGGGTGATCCTGCGGTTCAAACATATCAATCACATGTGGACGAAATGCCTGATTGGTTTTCACGATGTACGATCCGGCTGCATACTTTTTCTTATTTACTGTAAACTCCGTCTTTGCTTTCTCAACACGAATACCTGTTTTGATCAATGCGTTGACAAACTTCACCGCAGTGGGGAAGTCCGCCTGATCGGAAGGAATAACAAACCCACGTGGATCACGCTTTGCGGGCACTTTGAAAATACTGTCATAATACTTGACCGGAATACCCGGGCCCGTCAATCCAAAAACATCCGGACCGGCAGACTCTGTTTTCCTGGGTCTGTTTTTAAATGCCGTAGTGATGGCTTCTACTTTGGCAGGATAAGGAGTCCAGTAATCGGCGCTACCTCTTTCAATAGAGTTCCTGCCCATCTTGTAGATATTGTACAACAACTGATCGCTGTGGCGCGATGCATAATCGAGCACGGCATAGTTCAATGACACCGAGTAATCAATTGATTGTTTAAAATACCACTTCTGCGGAGTAACCGGATACGGGGTATTATTGTTTGGCACAAGACGACTTGGTACAACAGGGATCTCACTCGGTGTTGGTCCACCTACAATCTCGGTTAACAGCCCAATCATGTTATGAAAGTGAGTGGTCGTACGAAGTCCACCGTTGTACCACGTAGAGAAAACGGATCCGCCCAAACGTGTATAGCCAGGTTTATTCTCCGCATTCAAACGGTTGATCATCGAA
>JAHEZH010000264.1 GCA_023251155.1 Flammeovirgaceae bacterium
ACCCATGGAAGAAACCATTGACGTGCTTGATGAACTGGTGAAGAGTGGCAAGGTGCGCTACATTGGCAGCAGTAATCTAAGTGCGTGGCACCTCATGAAAGGCCTCAGCTACTCCCACTATCATCAACGCTCGAAATTTGTTTCCTTACAGGCATACTATACCATTGCCGGTCGCGACCTGGAGCGTGAGCTTGTTCCATTGCTTCTCGATCAGAAAGTAGGGTTGATGGTATGGAGCCCTCTGGCGGGAGGTTTCCTCAGTGGAAAATTTACGCGCAGTGGGGAAGCTCAGGCCGGTGCACGCAGAGCGGCTTTTGATTTTCCTCCGGTGAATAAAGAGAAGGCATTCGATATCATCGATATACTTCATCCCATGGCCAAAGAAAAGAACGCCTCAGTAGCACAACTGGCACTGGCATGGCTGCTCCATCAGAAAGTAGTGACTGCCGTAATCATCGGAGCAAAAAATCCTGATCAGCTAAACGATAACCTGAAAGCAGTGGAGGTAACGTTCACTACCGAAGAACTCCAAAAGCTGGATGACGCAAGCAAACTCCTGCCCGAATATCCCGGCTGGATGATCGAGCGTCAGGGCGGTGATCGTAAAGCATAGCCGTACATGTATTCAGTGTGTTTAGGGTAATGCTTAATCGCAGGTTCCTGGTTGCGTTCACGTTCCAATGGAATAATGACGGCAAGTTGCTATCTTGGTACAAGAAGTGATTGAGAATAGAGATGAAAACGTTTAAAGAATTTCAGTTTGGCTGGTGGATTTTAATTTTACTCCTTCCTATTATGATCGGGATGAACATAGGCGTATTCCATGATTCGTTTAAAGACGTTGGAATCATTCCTCATCTGGTATTCAATATCACTCTCCTCACCATTATTGCTATGTTCTATGGCATGACGACCAGAGTAGAAGGAGATAAGGTCATTATCACTTTCGGTATTGGTCTTATCCGAAAAACAATTGATGTAAGTAAGGTGAAGAATATCAATCTTGTTCAGAATCCGTTACTCTATGGATGGGGCATACGCATGATCCCCAACGGCTGGCTCTATTCAATCAGCGGGTCGGAGGGTGTTGAACTTCAGTTTGCAGATCGTACCAGCATTGTTCGTATTGGCAGTAAAAATGCTGCATTGCTGCGCAACCAGATAATAGAACATGCTAAGCTACCGGCTCTCAGATAAGGCAAAGCTTTGCTGCTGGAGTCGGGTGGATGCGCTGGTGATCTGCAAATAACAAATCCGTTCTAATGACCCCCTTTGCTTTCTTTTTTTTATTTTGCTAATGCGAATAGTGATCAATTCATCTGAAGTAGACAGCAGGATTGGATTATTCCTGTTTCGTTATTCAAAATAGGTTGATAGTAGTATTCAGAATAATCCTTGTGATTGCATCATGAAAAGGGTAACCCGTATAGCCAAAAAGCGTGTCACTACGAAGGGCGAAAATGAAAATCGTTTTTCGATTCACGATTTACCAACACCGGCTATACTTTATACCAGAAAGAACCCCGTCATTGTGGAGTGGAATAGTGCTGCAAGCAAGCTACTGGGTTATAAGCCAGGCGAGCGCCTGTATCTGAAAGTCATTCGACCAAAGGGCATGCGTGCCAGGCGCAATGTGTCGGGATCGAAAGAAGGAGTGAGTATGGGTATTGTACCTCATACTACCGGTACCGGAGAAGAAAAACTGATTGAGGTAATCAACAAGCTGATTACCATCGATGGAAAAGAGTATTACCTGGAGTGGCTGGTAGATCAGACCGCCCTTGTGCAGTCTCAACTTTCTCAACGTCATTTTTATGGGGCGGTTACCCGTGCTTCCATGGTATCGCGTACTGATCCCAAAGGGAACATCACCTACATCAATGCTAATTTTATAAAAATCAGTGGCTATACGCAGCGTGACCTGCTGAGGAAAAATCATCGTCTGCTCAGCTCGCATCATCATCCCAGTTCCTTCTGGATTACCATGTGGAATACCATTACCTCGGGTAAAACATGGAGGGAGGAGGTGAAGAACAAGGCAAAAGACGGAAGCTATTATTGGGTGGATACATTGATCATCCCCTTTATGGATGAGCAGGGCAAAGTACGTGAGTTTCTTTCTCTGCAGAATGACATCACGCAGCGAAAAGAATCAGAAGAGGCGCTCGCACAATACCATTCCAGTTTAAGTGCGACACTCCTCTTTGGCAAGATGGGAAGCGCAGTGCTGGATCTGAAAACACTTCAGCTCACGGTAAATAAAGAATTATTTCAATTGCTGAAAGTCCCATTTCCGGAAGCAAAAAGATTGTCCTTGAAATCGTTTTTGAAGACCTACGTACAACCCGATTTTATCCCATTGATTAATTCTAAAATCAAGGAAGGTAAGGGCCTTACTGAGGATAGAAAAGTGGTGGCGATGGAGATGTTGACCTATAGTAACAGACGGATACATGTAGAGGCGGAAATCCTTTTCAATAAGACGACCGCATTAGCTATTTTTCATGATGTAACGGACCGCATCATTGCGATCAGTGATATGCGGGAGAAGGAAGAACGTTTCCGCACGTTGATCAGCGATATCAGTATCGGTGTTGTATTGCAGGGGCCTCGCTCTGAAGTACACTTAACTAACCAGGCGGCATTGGACTTGCTGGGCCTTACTGAAGATCAGTTACTCGGCCGCACTTCCTACAATCCTGTATGGAATATCATTCATGAAGATGGCTCTGAATTTAAAAGTGAGGATTTACCGGTACCACGTTCTATTGCCACAAAGCAGTCTGTACGCGGTGTGGTAATGGGAGTGTACCGACCCAGGTTGAATGATCGCGTCTGGTTACTGGTAGATGCTGTACCCCGGTTGGATGAAAAGGGGGATATTAAAAATGTGATCTGTACGTTTAATAACATTACTGACCTGAAGGCAGCAGAGAGCAGCCTTCACTTCACCCGCTTTACCATCGATCATACTTCGGATGCGGTCTTCTGGATTCGTCCCGATGCATCGGTGGCTGACATGAACCCGGCCGCCCATACTTCGCTTGGCTATTCGGCAGAAGAAATGCTGAAGATGTCAATGGCTGATATTGATCTGAGCTTTACCTACGAAAGCTGGGCCAGGTTTTGGAAATACCTGAAAGATAAAAAGACGGCCACCTCCATCAGTAAACAACGCAGGAAAGATGGAGCGATAATCGACGTGGAAATCAGTTCTAACTTCATTGTATTCCGGGGGGCAGAATTTAATTGCGCATTTGTTCGTGATATTACCGAACGCAAAAAATCAGAGCTTGCCCTGATCGACAGTAATCAGGAAAAGGATATGCTCATCAAAGAGATTCATCATCGGGTGAAAAACAACCTGCAACTGATCTCCAGTATTCTCTATATAAAGATGAACGGTATGTTGCAGTCAGAGATGAAGGATTTCCTGGAAGATACCCGACTCAAGATCCGATCCATTGCATTGATCCACGAGCGATTGCTACAGGCTAATTCTGTCAACCAGGTGGATATTTCGGATTACTTAGGTAAGCTTATTTCTGATCTTGAAATGTCCAACACACGGCATGAGCTTCGAATCAACATTGAACAAGACATCGAACCGGAATACATGAATCTGGATACCGCCATTTATTGTGGGTTAATCATCAATGAACTGGTCACTAATTCAATCAAGCATGCATTTGTGGAGCGCAATGTGGGAAACATTCGCATTGTATTACGTAAAATGGGGGATATTCATCACCTGGTGGTGAGTGATGATGGGATTTCCATGCCAAAAGAGATTGGAGTTGGACACACCGGTTCCTTTGGTATGCAGATGCTGGAGATATTTACAAAGCAGCTAAAAGGAAAAGTGGAAATAACCCGTGAAAATGGCACATCCATTAATGTTCATTTTTAATAACCCTAATAGAGTGCTTAATTGGAATCAAATCAATCTGCGATAATAATAGTACATGAGCTTTGACAAAAAGAGAAGTAATGTTACATTTCTATTACCTCCATCAAACCCCCGTGAGAAATGTCTAAGGCAGGTATCCTGATTGTTGAGGATTCCTTTATTGTGGCATACCATCTTCAAGCAACATTGGAGAGTGAAGGCTATGCCGTTTTAAATAAATGCGATTCGGCAGAGTCGGCATTGGAATTTGTAGCGCACACCCGCCCCGACCTGGTGCTGATGGATATTATGCTCAGTGGAGAGATGGATGGTATTGAGGCGGCTTCCATCTTAAAATCAAATTACGATATACCTGTAGTGTATATTACCGCACTCACGGATAAGGATACCATTGGCCGCGCTAAGATTACTGAGCCCTATGGATTTTTAACCAAGCCTTTCGAGGATCGCGAAATATTTACCGTGATTGAAATGGCTTTGTATAAGCACGATATTGAATCGCAGCTTAAGCAAAGTGAAAACCGGTATTTTTCTACGGTCAACTCCATCAGCGATTCAGTAATTACGGTAGACAGAGCGTATTGTATTTCGTATATGAACCCGAGTGCCGAGGCGGTTACTCAATGGATCTTGCGCGATGCGATAGGCAAATCGGTCATGGAAGTACTGAACCTGAGGAATGATTTCACACAGGAGAAGCACGTGAACCCTATACAATGCTCCTTGGGGCAGGGCAATCTCAACCGCATGCCTGACGATTTAGTGGTGATTGGACAAAAGGGCCTGGAGATACCAATTGGCGAAAGCAGTTTAAGTCCATTGCTTGACAATAAAGGAAATTTTATAGGGCTGATAATTGTCTTTAAAAATTTGACAGAGCGGATTGCTCACAATAAATTGGTGCAGGAGATGGAGCGCCACCAGATGGCTGCATTAATTGAAGGACAAGAAAGAGAGCGCGCACGCATTGCCAAAGATCTCCACGATGGCTTGGGACAGATGCTGAATGCGATAAAGATGACAGTGGGCATGATGAACCCTGAGTTGACCGATACGGTAGGATTATCGCGCCAGCTGGATGAAGCCATTCAGGAATCAATTCGTATTTCAGAAAATTTGCTTCCTGCAAAACTGAGGGACTTTGATCTGGCTACCAGCCTTCGTTCTTTTTGTGCGGATATCCGAAAGGCTACTCATTCGCAGATCTTTTTTGAAAATCATGGTACGGATTTTAAAATGAATCAATCACAGAAAGTAAACTTTTATCGCATCGCGCAAGAGGCTGTAAACAATGCCATCAAGCACTCCGATGCAAAGAGTATAAGTGTGCAGCTCAATGAAGAACAGGATTTTATACGACTCAGCGTGGAAGACGATGGCTCCGGAATTCTTCCTTCTTCGTCCACCAGTTCCAGATCGCGGAACGGATTAGTAAATATGAGGGATCGTGCCAATATTATGGGAGGAAAATTTACCATTGAAAGCGACCCCCATCGAGGTACGATGGTAATTGTAGAGGTACCAACAGATAAATTGATACAAAATGCCTGAAGCGAAGATATTGATTGCAGATGATCATGCCATGATTCGTGCAGGCATCAAGGCGTTGCTCTCCAAGAATAAGGATCTGGTTGTGCAGGGAGAAGCTTCGTCGGGCACGGAGGCGGTAGCGATGTACAAGTCGATCCATCCCGATCTGTTAATCATGGACATCTCCATGCCGGATTTAAATGGAATGGATGCTGCCAAGCAAATTCTGGATGAAGATCATCAGGCAAAAATCATTATCCTCTCTATGTTT
>JAHEZH010000265.1 GCA_023251155.1 Flammeovirgaceae bacterium
CCTCTAAATCAGGCATTTTGCCGATTTTTTAGAGTAAATTCACTACCTGGGCTGTAGACTCAAGAATTTGTGTATTAATTTGGTAAATCGGCATTTCCGTTCTGAGGACTAGAGAACTTATCCGACTGTAAAACGGCGCAGTTTATGAACAGAGCAAATAAGCTTAAAATCCTAATGCTGGAAGTCAGCGAAGATGATACAACACTCATAGAACGAATACTGCGCAAGGAAAATCTTGAATTTGTTACGGAGCGTGTGGACACACGCGATGAATTTACCGAGGCGATCGGACGCTTTCAGCCTGATGTCGTGTTGTCGGATCACAGTCTGCCAGGCTTCAATTCCCATGAAGCCTTGAAAATCTGCTTGCGCGAAAGACCGAAAACACCTTTTATTCTAGTTACGGGAAGGGTGTCGGATGACTTTGCCATAATGTGTATCCGACAAGGGGCGGATGACTACATTCTGAAGTCTAATCTGCAACGGTTACCTATGGCTGTGCAGGGGGCGCTCAAGAAACGTAAGCTAGAGAAACTAAAACGGGAAGCCCGCCATGCATTACGCAAACAGAATTTGGAATTGATAAAGGTTAATAAAGAATTGGACAACTTTGTGTACAGTGTTTCTCATAACCTGCGCGGCCCTCTGACTTCAGTTATGGGCCTGCTTCACCTGGCGAAGCGGGAGAGGGACATCAGCACGATCGATGCATTGCATCTGATGATGGAGACAAGTATTGCCAGGCTCGATGAAACGCTGAAGGAGATACTGGACTTTGCCCGCAATGCTCGCAATGAAATTCATCCGGACGAAATCGACTGGGCGGGGTTACTGGAGGCCTGCATAGCAAAAGTTGAATGTCTTGACAAAGTAGGCATGGTAACCAAAGACATCGAATTGAATGCCCAGCGGCCCTTCTATTCCGATGGAGAAAGGCTGAAAACAATCCTGATTAATTTGTTGTCGAATGCGATTTTGTTTCGTGCACATACCCGCAAACCGGAAGTGAAAGTAAGTATTCATACTTCCAACAAGGATGCAATCATCATTGTTCGGGATAATGGTATTGGTATTACCAAACACCTGTTGCCTAAGATATTCAACATGTTTTACCGTGGGGCTGATCGGAGCCAGGGTGCAGGGCTCGGCTTATACATTACTCGAGAGATCGTTACACGATTAAAAGGAACGATACATATCACAAGCATCGAAGATGAAGGCACAGAAGTGAAGGTCGTTTTACCCAATGAACGAGCGTGTACACTTTCAGAGACACTGGATGAACCACCGCCAGTTTAATCAATGGGTTGGCTTACCAGATAAGAAACAATTTCGATAGTCCGACTGATTTCGGTTTTCATAAATAGACACATAGAGATTTTTTTCAGAACAGAGTTGGGGTAAGCTGGAATACAACCTTTGGTAGTGATTGCCCTGTCGCAAATCCACGAACTGATCGTGATTTCCTCATTTGAGGCCGATATCATCGAACCCTACTTCCAGTAAAAACACCACTCTTCAGTACTTCTAGCTGGTCATTAATTGAATCAAAATAAGACTATGTCTGTATTGTGATATTGTTTTTATATCCTCAAATCGGTATTTCTTTCAGTGATAATTGATTGCATTGAAAATTTTGTGGTAAGAGGCGTTTTAATTGTTTTTTTTCGCAGTAAGGGGATGCTTTGCCTGCGTTCAAAAGTGCTCTGGAATTCACCTTTCTCATGGCAGATAAATATGCCAGTAGTGAATTTAACGCATTACAAAGCTACAATGGTATTGAATGCCTTTCCGCTGTTAACCAGAGGCATAACAAATCCCGGGTTCAATGAGATCATTGGTCAGGCATCAGCCCGCGTTGATGAATTTCATCTTAGGTATAAAGAGTTGTTGAAAGCACTTTAACGGACGCGATTTCATTTAATCATAAATCTCCAGTTAAGTGAGTTTTCCCGCTTCAATATCACTCCGTTAGTTTATCCTGGTGGTTCCACAGCGCCTGAAAGACCTCACTTCTGCTTTTCAGATTTTCGAAGGTGCCCTCATCAACAATGTATCCATTATGCAGCACATACACGTAATCAAAATAACGAAGTAAGTAAAGCCGGTGCAGACTGGAGACCACCACTTTGTCCTTGCATTCCTCAAAGAGTTTTTCATAGATCTGCACTTCGGTTTTGGGATCCACACTGCTGGTAGGTTCATCCAGCAATACAATGTCACTTGCTTTCGCCGCAAGAATTCCACGTGCTAAGGCCAGCCTTTGCTTTTGTCCTCCCGATAGGTTCACGCCCTTTTCCTGGATGGAGGACTGAAGTCCATGGGGAAGTTGGTTGACAATGTCAGTGAAGTGCGCGGTTTCACATACGTCCATCACCTCTTTGCCTTCGAATGGAAGTCCAAGTGTGATGTTGTGTTCAATCGTGTTTTCAAATATCTCCGGTTCCTGTGGGAAAAGTGTGATGCTATTGGAGATACTCGCGAGAGCTACATTCTTGGTGCCGTCCACTTGAATGATTGCGCCCGGTTCGGGATTATACAGACCACGAAGCAAAGCCATCAATGTACTTTTGCCGCTGCCACTCTCTCCAATCAAAGCGATTCGCTTTCCTTTTTCAAGGGTGAGAGAGATCGCATGAAGACTCTGGGCCCGTTCCGTTTGCTGATAGGTTTCCTTATGCGAAAAATTCAAATGACGGATCGAGATGCTTTTCCAGCCGCGTGACAGCGGAGCGGATTCATCAGGCAAATGTTGCTTCGTATAGGCCTCACCGATAAAGCGCGCAGTTTTTACCTCCGTATCGTACTGCACAATTTGTGTGTATTGCCAGGCTACATCATGAAACACGCTGGTAAACTGTGTGACAAAACCCAGCAGAGTGACCAGTGTGCCAATCATAAATACTTCGCCGGGCACCCAGTGCTGGTAAACATAACCTACCACGGTGGTGACATAAATGAGTCCAACCAGCAGATCAGCCACAAACCATTTCCACTCATTCATTCGAACGGTCTTCATAAAAGGAGGAAGCACATCCATCACCTTTTTGAAAAGACTGTTCTTCATGGGCTGTTCCAGCCGGAGTGTGATCACCGTAAGGATATTGGAGAGGCTGTCAAACAGTGTACTGGATACCATGTGTTCCTTTTCGTTCGTTTCATCTATTCCTTTAATAAGTGGTTTGTCAAATTTGATGATCACCCACACTGCCAATGCACCGAGAGCCAGACCAATGGTACCAAACACGGGTGAAAAGAAAATCATCGCGACAAACGAGAAAATAAATTTTGAGAGCGCATACATGTAAATGAAGCCATTTTGAAAAAAATCTTTCAAGGCCTCATAGGCTTTGCGGATCCGGTTGATCGTGGCCCCGCTGTGATGATCCTGGTGCCATTTGACAGGTAAGTGCAGCGTCTGATGGTATAGCTCCTGTAAAAAATTATGACTTAAATTGAAAGCGAGCTTTCGCTCAAGAACACGTGCCGGACCATGAAACCCCCACTCCAGAAGTTTCAATCCAATATACGCCCCGGCATATAACCACGCGTAGTTCAAATGATTGAATCCATTCTGCTGGATATGATTGATGAACCAGCCGTAGAGCAGCGGATAGAGTGAGTAGATGATACTGGTACCAAGAAATAAAGAGTAAACGAAGATGTACTGCTTCTTTTCCGCTTTGGCGTAATGCCAGGCGGTCTTCATCAACGACACATACGGATTTGCCATGTCGCCAAAATAAGACAAATCAGGCAGTATCTGTAAACTACCCATACTTTCTTCACTGACCTATGGACCAAGGAGGAATGAACTGCCTGAATGAAAAGTGCTGACTTTTTCTTTTTCTACAGGGAGGTAGCAGAAAGGAAATGACTTGGTCACATTCAGTTTGGCTAACCACTGTACTTTGCTTGCGGCCTGTCCTTCGTCTACTAACCACTTCAGTAAGTGTTCCCATGGTGGCAAAAACTCAAAGCGGTTGCTTGCCTGGCTACCACCTAGCCCGAGTGAATAAGTCCTGTGCAGGGGAGGGAGTGTTTTGTTTGTACATGGATGGCCTTTTTTTTCGGCAGTTAGCTCATTGCTGTTGTGCGAGCAACTTGCCAATACCGGTATTCCCGCTACTGCCAACGGTGATTAATTTTTACCATTGTTCGGTTTTATTTTATTGTTACTATTTGACTAAAATCTTTTTTTGGTCAGTAATAGATTCAAAAAAAATGCTTCGAAAAGCATATCCCTTTTTTTAACCCATACCCTTAATCAGGATTTCAGCCAACAAATCGGCTTTGTCTGCCAATGCCTTATTCTTATTGTTGGCAATGATATCCATTTCAACACCTCTTACGCAGCTTACTAAAAGTTCGCTTAACATCTCTATTTCGTGTGTAATCTTATTCGTAAACGATTTGCTTTCCACACCCTTTGTCAAAATAGAACTGATCAGTTTCTTTTCTTCATTGTCGTATCGGTTGCGAAGATTGGTGAACTCCTTGTTTATTCTTCCCTGCAATTCATTTTCAATCGCAAAACTATACAAGTTGGTTTTTTCTTTTAAGGTTTTGATTTTCGTTACGATATACGTTTTCAGCATGCCGTTGGCATTGGGTTGTTTATTCACGGCAGTTTTTACCGTTTGAAAAAACTCGTCCATTTCCAGATTGATTACCCTGTCAAAGATGTCCTCTTTGTCTTTGAAGTAATAGTACAGGGTGCTTTTACTTTTACCTGCGGCTTTGGCAATATCGTCCATGGTGGTCTTTTTTAAACCATACTGCTGCATGAGTTTTTTAGCACTGTTAATAATGTCCAGCTCGGCAATGTCTCCCTTCTCCATTTATCCTATTTTTTGACTAAAACCGTATTTTGGTCGATAAAAGTAACCGCCGTTTTTTGGGTGCACAAATTTCAGGTCTCTTTTTCGTGGTGGCCTGCAACGCTCGTTTTTGATAGCGAAAACCCACTTTCGTATAAGTAATTTTACTTAGATATGACTACGTAATCAGGCCTATACACGGAATAACACATTTATTTATTTTTGCTCTTAATGAAGAAAATTGTGGTGATCGATGATCACGCCCTTTTCAGGGCCGGATTGGTGGGGATTCTGAAAAAGGAAGAAGGGTTTTCTATTGTGGGGGAATACCGAAGTTTTGCACCGATAAAGCATTTGATCCCCGGTATGGACGTGCACCTGATTTTGGTCGATATCTCACTGGGGAAGGAAAGCGGCCTTGATGTAGCGAAGTACATTAAAAATGTAAACCCGGCCATCAAAGTAGTGATTCTGAGTTCTCATAGTGAAGAATTTTATGTGATCAACGCACTGGAAGCCGGAGTAGACGGATACATTCATAAGGATGCGGAGCCGGAAGAACTGATTACCGGCATTCATAAAGTTTTTAATGGAGATAAGTTTTATTCTGTTGAGATCTCCAGTTTACTGATCAATAACATCTATAGCCGACATGGAAAAGGGTTGCCTTTTTTAACGGGCAAAGAGAAGCAAGTGATTCAATACTTACTGGAAGGTCATTCCAGCAAGGAGATAGCCTCGATCCTTGATGTGAGTCCAAGAACAGTAGAAACACACCGTGCCAATGTGCTGAGTAAATTCGGACTGAAGAACACCACCGAACTGATTAAAAAAGTGGTAGAACAAAAAATAAAATTCTAAATCCAGACGAAGTTGGCTAT
>JAHEZH010000145.1 GCA_023251155.1 Flammeovirgaceae bacterium
TGGTTGAGTGAGGCGTTGCAGTAGAGACCATCGCGCCAACGAGGATAGTTGAATACGGAGGAAGCTACTTCTTCCCCGGTGCGGGAATCAACAATAATGGAACGTACCGAGTCCGTACCATAGTCTACACCAATAACATAAGCAATATTCATTATACCGGATTAAGTGATGGGGATAAAATTGAGAATCTGATGGAAGTTGGTTTTGTATTTGCGCTTGTCGAGTTTAAAATAGAATGCGCCTTTTTTAGAACTTAATTTCTCTTTGTCTTTTTGCTTGACCAATAGCCCTGCTGATAGTACTTTCCTGCTGAAATTACGTTTGTCGAATTGTTTTTCGTAAACACTTTCATACAAGCTGAGCAATTGAGGAAGTGTAAATTTTTCAGGAAGCAACTCAAACAAGATAGGATGAAGTGCGGCCTTGTAGCGTAAACGTGCTTTGGCCATGGTGACCATTTCCTTATGGTCGAAAATCAGCTTCGGAATTTTTTTAAGCGAGATCCATTCCGGATGATAATGGTCACTGAGTTGTTTTTCGTACTGGTGAATATCAATCAATGCAAAATAGGCCACGGATATTGTTCGTTCTACCGCGTCACGTTCCGGATGGCCGAAGGCATTCAGTTGCTCCATGTAAACCCCCTTTAGTCCGGTGAGTTGTTTCAATACACGATTGGCTGCTTCATCCAGGCTTTCGTTACTTTGAACAAACCCTCCCATCAGGCTCCACTTATCCTTTTCCGGCTCAAAGCCACGATGAATGAGTAACAGCTTCAGTTCTTCACCATCGAAGCCAAAAATGATACAGTCAACGGCGGTAAGAAAACGGGTCTGATTTAAGTAGCGATCCATACCTATTTATTTTTTACAATGCGACATCCGAAAACTCTTCCGGCTGTCCGGTTAGGGTGGGCTTGTACACGAACAACGATCTTCGATTTGCCTTTGATCAGCTCCGGAGCTATCGGATATTCCACATCAAAGAATCTTCCAATCGTTGCGCCTTTCAGTTCCTGTGTGCCAATCGTTGTTCCATCTACCATTAAATCAAAGACACTGTTCTTGTCGTCACCGATATAAGAGCAAAGCAGGTGGTTGGCTACCGTTGGGTCCGTTTTCATTTCAAATTCAAAGTACCCTCCGGACCGCACTTCGCGTCCCATGCGCCCCAGTGCATCACTGACATACGATTTTTCGGTGGCTTTTAAATTGTGATCACGTTCCGGTTGCATTTCACCAATGCGGATGAGGTCAATGGTACGGTCTTCGATTTCCTTTACTCTTTTCTTCTCGGCTTCGTACTCTGCTTGCCGTTCTGTCCATGCAGCAGGAGTGAAGTAATCCCAATACACATTATAATACTGATCAACGGTTTTGTAAAAGGGAATAAGTGTAACATCGGCAGGCTTCGCTACATTATTCGTTTGAAAAACCAACGGTTCGGCAGAGGATTTCAACCAATGGGTAACATCATGGTCATCGGTAAGTAAAACAGTGGTGCCGTAAACGGGATCGGGCATGGTTGTGCCGAGCTGTCCGGCCAATACCACCGGTCCATATAATAACGCAATGCGATCGCTGTTATCCGGAAGACTTTCGGTGTGAATGTTCATGGTGAAATTCACTTCGAGTTTGTCCTTCTTTCCCCACCGGCGATTGATCGACCAATAGCCAGAGGTTTCCTTTTGCGCGGTGATGGTCTTTCCGTTAAGAGTAAAACTAGCGTCACCGATCGCCCATTTGGGTTGTCTTATCTTCATTGCAAATGAGGGTGCTGAAGCAGCCTGAATGGTGAACGTGATTTTGCCTTCTTCCGGAAATGCAGATTCCTGCTTTATGCTGACGCCCTTTGCTTTCCAGTTCAGTTGTGATGGGATAAAGAGATTTACCCACAGGCTTCCTTCGCGGCCTTCGTAATAAATTCCTTCGGTGTATTTGGTGTGATTTTCCATCCCGCTTCCAACGCAGCAGGTGAATGTATTGAAGGGGTCACTGAATTCTTTCTTCGTACCCATACGAAGCGGAACGAAATAACACATCATGCCGCTCTGCGGATTTTGGGAAGCAAGAATGTGATTGTACAAGGCACGCTCGTAATAATCACCCAGCTTGCTGTCCGGTTTCCATGAGAACAGATAGCGGGTCAGTTTGAGCATGTTGTAGGTATTGCAGGTTTCGCAGGTATTGTCGCTGAGCCGGTCGGTCAGGTGGTCACGCTCACCCAGGTATTCGTAGTTGCTGTTACCTCCGATCACGTAAGTATGATGGTCAACAATGGTCTCCCAGAAAAACGAAGCAATGGTTTTGTCACTTTCGGCTGCGGTGAATTCGTATCGGCGCGCACATCCAATCGCTTTGGGTACGTTGGTGTTGGAGTGTTTTCCCGGCATGGGGTCTTTCTTCCTGGCCAGTTCATCCAATACAAAATGATCATGGAATTTGTAGGAGAGGTCGAGGTACTTTTTGTTGGCGGTAAGTTCATACAGATGAACAAGTACATCATTCATGCCACCGTACTCACACTTTCGCATTTGTTCCAATTGGTCATCGTTCAAATCCCGGAGGATGTTTTCTGTCCAGTCGGCCATGCCCGTTACTACTTTCAGTGCCTTTGCATTATCGCAATACAAATAGGCATCGGTCAGCCCTGCCATTACTTTGTGTACGGTGTACCAGGGAGACCAGCCCCCGTTCATATCAAAGCCCGAGGTTTTAATAATGCCATGCTGCAGTTTCCAGAAGATCGAATCTTCCCTGGGAATAGCTCCTACATAGCCACTCTTTCGTGCGGCCTGGCAAAGTGCTAATTCATCCACCAGGTAATTCACTTTTTGCTTATAGCGATCATCTCCGGTAGAAGCATACATCATTGCACATGCGGAAAGATAATGCCCCAATGTGTGCCCGGATAATCCTTCGCTTTCCCAGCCACCATATACTTCGCCTTTTGTGGGCAATCCGGCATTGAGATGAAAGCGATGAAGCAGCCGGTCATTGTCGATCGTGAGCAGGTAAGCGGCATCTTTATCCATCGCATTTTTAAACGGACTTCCCTCCAGCAGGCGCACCTCATTGAGATTGAATGCATAAGCCTGTACATCAATAACAGGCTTTACTTTTATCTTCGGGTTTTTTTTCTCAGGCAGATACGACTGCGCCAACGAATGGATGATCGACTTGCCGATGATCAATGTGCAAATGCTTAGTGATCGTATGACTAACTTAAGAGACATGATCGAAACGATTTAATGATCCGTGAGTGATGTAATGTGTTTGGATGACAGGATAACGGGCACATTAATTATAATTGAGTTTAACTTCCTTGATCTTTCGGGGCAACCAGATCTGCATCGCGTTTTTCCCACGATTGCACCATGCATAGTAGGGGATAGCAGTGATTGTCTTTTCTTCCGTGGTTACCGATTGTCCGTCTTTCGCTACCTGCACCGTGGGCGATTGAAACTGAATCGTAGTTACTCCTTCCAGCAAGTCTTTCTGAAAGGAGGTTGTAAACCGGGCATGGTCAGGTACAAACAGATTCCAGGCTTGGCCGTTATTGTCAGCCCCTTCCACGCAATAGATAAGCGGTCCGCGCTGTAATGCGATGCGATCGTCATCTTGTTTTAATTCACTGCGTGCAATGACTTTCTTTACTTCCATAGGCAGATTCAATTCTACCTGATCTCCCTTCTTCCATTCGCGATCAATGATGGCGTATCCCTGTGCTGTGGTATAAACAGCTGCTTTGCCGTTCACCGTAAGGGTGAAACCGTCACTCTTTTTATTTTCAAATTCATAAAGTCCACCCGGTACCGCTTCACCTTGCGACCATCCGGGTATGCGCACATGCAACTTCATCCTTACTTTGGATGAAGGCTGCAGAGTGATCTTCACTTTTCCTTCCCATGGATAGTTGGTTTCCAGCGAAACAGGAACATTTATTTTTCCGATTTTAACTGAGGTAGTACTTCCGACAAACAAGTTTACCCAAAGTCCGTCAGCAGAAGCTCCATACACATAGTCTCCCAGAGAGGCTACTAACCGGGCAATGTTTGCCGGACAGCAGGCGGTACCAAACCATTCTCTTCGGTAGTGCTGGCCTTTCGATGCCAGCGGATTGCCATAAAAGAACCGGTCGCCACTTAGTGACAACCCATCGCGGGCACCGTTGTACAAACTCTTTTCCAATACATCAATAAACTTACTGTCGCCCGAGAGGAAATTCATTCGTTGATTCCAGAAGACCATTCCTACGGAGGCACACGTTTCGCAATAAGCCTGCTCGTTGGGCAGATCATAATCGATACTGAACCCTTCATTGTTGCCTGATGAACCGATACCCCCGGTAATGTACATGTTCCGGTGTACTACATCTTCCCAAACGGTATTCATTGCCGTCATGTATCCTTCATCTCCGGTAAGTGCAGCTACATCCGCAGCCCCGGAGTACATGTACATAGCGCGTACCGCATGTCCGGTGATTTCTTTTTGCTCACGTACCGGCACAACGTCCTGTGCATAGGCCGTGTCTTTCCAGTCGGTCCAGGTGTAGCCCCGGGCAAATTTATGTCCTCGTTCTTCCAGCAGCCAGTGCGAAAGCAACAGGTATTTCTTATTGTTAATGGTTTTATACAGTTTGACCAATGCCAGCTCCAGTTCCTGATGGCCGGTAACCCAGTGTTTTTTATTTGGCCCGAAGAGATTGTCAAAATGATCGGCAAACCGGATGGCGACTTCGAGGAGCTTTCTTTTTCCGGTAGCATTGTAATAGGCAACGGCAGCTTCGATCAGGTGCCCGCCATTGTAGTCTTCGTGCATGCTCATGTCCGTCCAGCGTTCGTTTAATCTTCCGCTGAGCGAATACCACGTGCCGATGTATCCGTCGGCCAGTTGGGCGGCTGCTACCTTATCAATCCATTCATCTGCTTTTTTCTCCAGTTCCGGGTTAGGATGATTTTTTAACGAATAGGCAATTGCCTCCAATGCCTTATACACATCAGAGTCATCGTAGAATAAGCCCTCGTGCTTTTCATCTTTGTTGCGCGCTACCTTTTCAAAATTTTTAATGCGCGGAGTAGCCACTTCGGTTTGATAGACACAGGCATTAATCGTGGTGGTGGCTACTTTGTCCATGGTAGGCTTCCAGAAGGCATCGGTTATCGTTACCTGCGAAAAATTAACAGGTTCAAATTTCCGGGAAGGGCTTTGGGCATTCAAGCTGAAAGCGGTGATTGTCAGCAGGAAGAGGCATACTGAAACAAGGCGCATAATTACGGTTACTTATTGGTTTGGCTGAATAACGGTAGCAAAGTAATAAATAAATGTATAATTGACACTTTAAATTTCTACCGGTTCGGAGCCCTGGCAGGTGAGGTTAGCCGATCATCGATTTTCAGCTATCTTTGGGGCATAGTAAAATGGCAGGATTATGACATTGGTGGAATCGATCGGGTATTTTGGTTCATTTCTTACGGCGGTTACGTTTGTGCCCCAGGTATACAAATCGTGGCAATCAAAAAGCGTGGGAGACCTGAGTGTATGGATGATGCTGATTGTGATTTGCAGCACGCTGGTATGGCTTACGTATGCCTACCTTATTCAAAGTGGCCCGGTACTGCTGGCGAACAGCATTGTTTTTGTGCTATCGCTGATGTTGCTCTATTTTAAATTTACGTTCAAGAAATAAAAAAGCCTTGCTGGGCCGGGCAGCAAGGCTTTTTTCTTTAGGCAAGAACGATTCAGCTACGCAATGGCTTCAATGCAGCGGCCCACCGCTTCAGTTCCTGGAGCATTAGGCCGACCGATTTTTCTAAAGACGCATCGCCTTTAAAGGTATCCTGGTCATCAATGTATTTGGAGTAGAAAGGAATGTTCACGGCTTCCGGAAGTGGTACGGTCTTTAACGTAGTCACTACTTCTTTCAGCATTTGCACGGAGCGGGTTCCACCGGAAAGTCCTCCATAACTGACAAAACCCATTGGTTTATACGCCCATTCCTGATGCAGGTAGTCGATCGCATTTTTGATCGGAGCAGGAAACCCGAAATTGTATTCGGCTAACACCACAATGAATGCATCGGCCTCTTCGATTTTGGCACTCCACTTTTTGGTATGCGCATGCTCATAGGTTTTTAGTCGTGGGTGTGCCGCCTCGTCCATGAGTGGCAGGTTGATTAGGCCCAGGTCGAGTACTTCTACTTCAAATTCAGGATGCGATTTAAGAACTTCACTGACCCATGCAGCAATCGAAGCACCCTTTCTGCCAGGGCGCGTAGTGGAGGTAATGATTTTTAACTTAGTCATATCAGGTATAAAATGATTTTTTAGTGGTTGATCGGGGTTTCAATGATGATAATGCGACTCTCTGCATTAAAGCGAATAACAATCGTACTGGTTTCCCAGAAGCCGATCGCATCACACGCATCCAGCGGATGCTCATTGGCGGTAATGTTTCCACTGATTACAAAAATGAATGCACTTTTGTTCAGCGGATTGAATGTGTAGTTCAGTTCTTTCCCTTTTTCAAAATAGCCGAGGGATAGTTTTGCATTTTGATTGATCCAGCAATGACTTTGTCCTTCTTCATTACTTACAATGGTCGTCAGTTGATTTACCCTTTTTTCTTCCGGGAAATACCTGCGTTGATAGCGGGGAGTGATGTTTTGTAGTTTGGGTTCAATCCAGATCTGAAGAAAGTGGACTTCATCACTACCTACGTTATGCTCCTCATGTCTTAGCCCGCTGCCTGCACTCATGATTTGCACACAGTCTTTGGTCACTACCTCTTTGTATCCCATCGAGTCGATGTGATTCATTGTGCCTGCCAGCATTACGGAGATGATCTCCATGTTGGTGTGCGGGTGAATACCAAAACCATTTGCCGGCTTTACATAGTCTTCATTGAAAACACGAAGCAATCCGAATCCATTACGTAGCGGGTTGGTGTAGTTGGAAAAACTGAACGTAAAATTGCTTTGAAGCCAGCCAATGTCTTTAAGCCCCCGGCTATCGGCTTTAAATAGTATATGTTTCATGATGAAGCGGTGTTAAATGGAAGACGATTTTCTCTGCTTGACCAAGCAAACTTAGCGTGAAGTCTTACTGATAAACGTTGAACTAGATTAAGAAATTAAATATTTTTTTATCGCTCAACGGGAAACGAAAATCTCCTTTTATTTGTCGTGGTATTGAAAATGATCACACTGTAATCAATAAACGAAAAGAGATATGAGCAACCGCGTTTTAGGAATACATCATATTACCGCTATAGCAGGCAATGCCCGGCGTAATCATGATTTCTACACCAAAGTATTAGGATTAAGGATGGTAAAGAAGACAGTGAACTTTGATGATCCGGGTACGTACCATTTTTATTTTGGAGATGAAGTAGGTACACCGGGTACCATACTGACGTTCTTTCCCTGGGAAGGAATTTCAGCTGGTAAAGTGGGAACCGGAATGGCAACCGAAATCGGTTATTCCGTTCCTGAAGGAAGTTTTGAATTCTGGACAGAACGATTTAAACAACACCATGTGAATGTAGTGGGAACCGGTGAGCGATTTGGAGAACGCTACCTGTCTATCGAAGATCCGGATGGATTGAAACTGAACCTGGTGGTTTCGAAAAGCAACGATTTGCGTAAACCGTGGGAAACCAACGAAGTAAAAGAAGCGGTAGCTACCCGGGGATTTCATTCGATCACACTTACGCTGAAGAGTATAAAAGCCACGGCAGCTATTCTGACAGATATCTTTGACTATCAATTTACCGCGAAGGAAGGTAATCGTTCCCGCTTTGTGACCGATGCGATTGAACAGGCAGCCATCATCGATCTGGAAGAAGCACCAGAGCAATCCGGTGCAGTTAATGCCGGAGGTACAATTCATCACATTGCTTTCCGTGTAAAAGACGAAGCGACACTTATGCAGTACCGTGAAAAGATTTTAATTAAAGGATTGCGCATCACTGAAAAGATTGATCGCAATTATTTCTTCTCTCTTTACTTCAGGGAGCCGGGAGGTGTATTGTTTGAGCTGGCCACGGACGACCCGGGCTTTAGTGTGGACGAGCCGGTAAGTGAATTGGGTAAAGGATTAAAGTTACCCGCTCAATACGAAGCCAGCCGGGCAGAGATTGAAAAGGTGTTACCCGTATTTGACTAAATTGTTCATTCTAATGGAAATGATATGCATCAAAAGAAAATAATCAGTGCGGGAAAGAAGTTAACGGAAGCAAAGAAGGCGGTCATTTTTCTGCATGGAAGAGGAGCATCCGCAGAAGATATTCTCTCCCTTGCATCGCATCTGGAGGTGACTGACTATGCACTGCTGGCACCTCAGGCCACTAATCATACGTGGTATCCTTTTCCGTTTATTAGCGATCCCCAACAGAACGAGCCATGGTTATCCTCGGCCTTGGGATTGGTGAAAGAAATGGTTGGCGATATTAACAAAGCAGGAATTCCGTCAGCGCAAATTTACTTTGTTGGTTTTTCGCAGGGCGCTTGCCTTACGCTGGAGTTTGTTACCCGTCATGCTGTGCGCTGGGGTGGGGTAGCTGCCTTTACCGGTGGATTGATCGGAGATCGTATTTACAGTGAAAATTATCATGGGGATTTTGCGTCCACACCAGTATTTATAAGCTCCAGTAATCCAGATCCGCATATACCCGTGCCGCGAGTGAAAGCGTCAACAGCGATTTTAAAATCGATGAACGCGATAGTTACCGAAAAGATATATCCAAACATGGGCCACACCATCAATCAAGATGAAATTGAAACGGTAAACAGACTGATCTTCAATCCCGATTGAGAATGTGAATAAGTTTTTCTCTCGAGATAAACTATTTGAGATCAATACCGGTTCTGTGCGCATACTTTATGAGTATAAACCTATCCACCTTTTAACCCAAACGTATTTATGTCTAAAGAACTTCTTGTAAAAATCGCTTTGAATTCCTGGGAGATTCAGATTAAGAGAACGGATCAACTAGTGGCTGAGCTTACAGATGAACAATTGGCTCAGGAGGTAGCACCGGGCCGGAATTCGGGCACGTATCTGCTTGGCCATCTGGCGGCGGTGCATGATGCGATGAACGATATTCTTGGCCTGGGTGAAAGTAAGTATCCCTCCCTGTACCATGCATTTGTAAAGCACGGAGATAAGTCAGGTTTGGAAACGCCCACTGTTCAGGAGCTAAGAAAGATTTGGGCAGAGGTGAACGAAGACCTTTGGAACAGAATGAAATCCCTTCCTGCCGAAGAGTGGTTGAAAAGACACACTAAAATGACGGACGAAGATTTTGGCAAAGATCCCGAACGAAATAAATTGAGTGTACTACTCAACCGCACGAATCACGTTTCGTACCACCTGGGGCAAATGGTGTTTTTGAAAAAGAAATAGGCCATCAAAGCAGGCAAAGGGCAACTTCTTGATAAGCGGTTGCTTTTTTGTTTTGGGGCTGACCATTTGCCTGTTTACCTTACTGAAACAGCCTAAACGGGGTTGTTGCATTCTAATTGCATTGCAGTATATTGCCGCTTTTTTGCAACTAACCTTCTTTCTTGTTGGGTATGGGTGAGATGAGGAAACTGTTCCTTGTGGACGATGACATGGACGACCATGAAATTTTTCGTGCCGCCCTGGATGACATTGATCCTTCGATATTAAGTTCCGTTGCCTTTGATGGAAGGGAAGCGCTCGAAAAACTGCGTAGCCGGGAAGTAACACCAGATGTTATATTTCTTGATTTGAATATGCCGGTTATGGGGGGAAAACAATTTCTGGAACTGATCAAAAAAGAGGAGCCGCTTAAGTCCATTCCCATCTATATCATGTCCACGTCATCGGATTCATTTACTATAGAGGAAATGAAAATGAGAGGGGCCGTGGATTACATTATAAAGCCAAGCCAGTTTTCAGAGCTGGTGCGTATACTCAAAAGTGTATTGAACGTATAATCCGCACATCAACCCGTTTCACTAAATTACTAACAGAGCCGATAACTGCTTAAGTTACCGGCTCTTTCTTTTCAGGTTGTTTCCCGTTCCGCGGATTGACATCATTTCACAACCCGTAGTGACCGCTCCGGTCTTGTTTGTCGTGAAAAAAGCCTGGTTGGTATAAAGTTTAGTGAAAGTAAAGTAAGGTCATACAACAATCTGTTTCCAGATGGTGTTTAAATCCATATGAATACGGAGCGTGTATTGACTTTTGCCTCCAAGACAGATAGAGGGGGAGTTTATATTTCAAAGAGCCATTATGACCTGTTGAGTGGATTTATCTTATCCACACTGGAAGAAAAAGAAGATGTAGCGCTTCCTCAATTACTGGAGGAAGCAGCCAGACAATTTTATGATTTTTCTCCTGGCGATTTGCCGTGGCATTTCCTGCGGGTAAAATATGATCTCGAAGCAAAGGGATTGATTGCGACCAAGATTGAGCGTCAACCTCACCTTACTCAGGTTCTTCGAATCCGGAAGCGAAGCATGAAGAGCATTTCACGTGCGAAATAATTAACCCAGCTGTTACCGGCATCACATCAGACCTACAGCCGGGTTATCATCAGGGGATCAGCTTTCCTCTGCGATCAAATTGATACCAGTTAGGATGTTTGGCGGTACCAGCCGTTTCGCCAGAAAGCTGTAGCACATATCCTCCGGTTTTAGGATCGTGATACAGCACACCTTTTTTCCATCCCGAATATTTGGAGTCGCGCAATGTGGATTTTAAACCGGCAGGAATGGCAGCAGGGTTCACTCTTACCCAAGCGGTCGTGTCCACCTTTGCCGCGCCATTATTGCGCAACGAGTCCGTTTCACCTGTAGGTGAAGGTATGCTTTGTTGTGCCAGCGACAACGAAGTACAGAAAGCAAAGCCGGCGATGATTAAAAGTATTTTTCTCATGATTAATTAATTTAGACGACAACTGTTCAGCTACTCATTCATTTCTTTCTGATGTTCAGGTAGGCGCTGGGCGATGTGAATCATCTACCCATGACTTACCCTTTTGGATCGCGATCAGATTCTGCACGATCTATTTACTTCGGGTTCAGGAGAAAACATGCTTTATGCCTTTTGAACGATCAAAGAGTATATACTCAGATTGGTATCTTTTTCAGATGAGATCAGGAGCGGCTCTGATACAATCCGTGCTCTGGTTTCCATACCCCGATGGGATATGGTAACAAAAGAATTTTTCTCATATACCTTCTCTTCGGAATTTGCTTCTGCTCTTATCTGAATGGATTTGCCTTCTTCAAAATCGTTTTCGGCGATGATGCTGTCTATTTCTATTGTATTCATAGTAGTTGATTTTTTTGCTGAAGGGAATGCACTTACGTCTCGTTAGTCTGTCATCAATCCGTTGTCTGATCTGCTGTGACTTTTATTTAACGATCGGTATTAATAAAATTGATCAATAAAAAAGTGGCCAGAAATCCGGAGAAAATTCCTTCAATCCATACGGCGAAGGTAGCGATGTACGCATTGAGGTATTGCCCCATAGGCGCATTCTTTACCACCTTTTCAAACATACCATGGTCGATCTGAAACATAATGAATAAGAACACCACGAAAGTGGATATGCCTATGGTTGCCGAAGCAATGCCGGTTACTAATGCCTGAAAATAGTTGAGTTGATCCTGATGGGTTTCTTTGAATTGCCTGAGTGCGAAATAAATTCCCGATACGAGTATGGCCAGGTTGAACAGCCGGAGTTCAACAATCTCAACAAAACCGGTAAGGTAGGAAATCAGAAAATAGAATATAAGTCCGATTGCGATGAATGTACCGTAGATCTGCGGAATACGCGTACTGTATTTAAATAGCGATGTCATAAAATTAGTAGTATTGGTTCCTTCGTATGCAGTACAAATAATGATGCCTTACACCATGTGATCGGGTGGGTACGATATAACTTAACTGCTGTTGAGTAACGTTCTTCACCCCTTGAGTGGCGTATTGCTTACTTAATTCTACAAGTAGATCGGGATGATGAGAAAATGCGGTGTGGCATTGATTTTAGTAAAATCAAGAGTGTTTTAAATAAACTCAGTCATAACGCTGATCACTATCATTAACTATTAACTAATCAATCAAAAATGAAAAGGAATTTACAATTAGCACTGTTGTTTGCAGGAGCATTGCTTGCTTTTACTTCATGTGGGAAGAAAGCAGAATCAGATAGTAAGGAATTGGCCGAAGATCAGAACGAACAAAAGTTTGATTCGACCCAAATAGAAAGAGATACTGAATTTGCCGTGGCTGCTGCAGATGGTGGCTTGCTGGAAGTGCAATTAGGACAGTTGGCAGTAGCTAATGCTTCTTCACCTGAAGTAAAGAAGTTAGGACAAACCATGGTGGATGAACACAGTAAAGCCAACGAAGAATTAAAAGCATTGGCCGCGACTAAGAATATTTCGCTGCCCGGTGTGTTGAGCGAAAAAAATCAGAAGACTTACGAAGATCTGGCCAAGAAATCAGGTCTGGAATTCGATAAAGAGTACAGCAGCTTTATGGTGAAAGACCATAAGGAAGATATCGATGAGTTCAAGAAAGAAGCCGAAAAAGGAAACGATTCGGAAATAAAATCATGGGCTGCCGGAAAAGTTTCCACACTTGAGCATCACCTGATGATGGCTGAAAATGCGCACAATGCAGTGAAAGAGCTGAAAAAATAGAATCAAGTTCTTTAGAGGTTCACACCTTGAGGCAGACAAAGCATCAATTGTATCTAATTAAAAATCTTCCCGGGCGGGTGACTAAAGGTAGTCCTTGATTGACCGGATGGCCCCCGATGGGAAACTAATGACCATGTTGATGAAGAAAGAAGGATATCCGATGGAGTCCTTCTTTTTTTAGCGGTCAGCTGAACTGCCAATGGTGCAGTGCCACTTCATTCCTCTTTTTGTTTTCAGAAATACAAAAGCATTCAGCGGGTATTCACTTAATGACTGGAAAGGGAACCCAGTTTATGGTCGGTGCGGGTACCTGGCGGGCAGAATAGAATCGGATTGAAGAACTTTCGCAGGCACAAACCGTGTTATTATGTAAATGAACAACGACCATGGCCAAAGCAACCTTTTCAGAAATGATTCAAAGTGACACACCCACCTTTGTTGACTTTTCAGCAGAGTGGTGTGGCCCCTGTAAAATGATGGCTCCGATACTTCAGGAATTGAAAACGGATATTGGCGATAAGGCCAAAATCATCAAGATTGATATCGATAAAAACCCGCAGGCCGCATCTGCCTACCAGGTTCATAGTGTTCCTACGCTGATGTTATTCAAAAGCGGCAAGGTGGTATGGCGCCAGTCAGGTGTTGTGCCAACGGAATACTTAAAACGTATTATTGATCAGCACGCTTAATGAGAGGGCAATTGTTACGTTCTCACCCGCTTAGTTAACGGTTAAGAACGTAAACTCAACCCGTCCTTCTTTCGCAATTCCATATCCTTTGGCAAAAGCCTGACCTGCAGGAACACCTTTCGAAGCCAGGTATTTGATGACCGTCTTCGCCATATTCAGTGTAGATACTCTGTTGGTTTTCGAGGTGTATGCGGCTACTTCAATTTTTACTTTCGGATTTTCCAGCAGATAAGCAGCCAGCTTATCCAGTGCGGGCACATTAGATGAACTGAGTGTTGCTTTTCCGGGTTCAAAGGTTACTGTCTTCAGGAGTACGGTTTTGCCTTTTTCAACCGGCACGGCGGTCAGGTTTACTTCCCGGGTTACTTCGCTGCTTTCCTTGCTCACATCTACGCTTTCAGAAATGGGGTAATAACCGGTAATTCTGGCGCTGAGTGTGTAGGCCATTTTTAAAGGAAGCCGTAATTCATAGCTGCCCGTCAGGGAATCAATAATGGCAGAGACCGACGATACGCCCTCTACTTCAATCGCTGGTTGTACCGGATAAACAACTGATTTGTTGGTGCGTTTATCCAGAATTTTTCCAGTGATGATCGCCATCTTTTCGGCATCTGCCTGCAGATCAAGGTTAATCAGTTCATAACCGTCATAGGAAGTGAAATCCAGCAGGGCAGGGAAAGACTCAAAACGTTTGGCACTTACCTGAACGTAATACACAGCGCCATGATTGAGCTTTAACGAATAGGTGGAGTTATCCAAATCTACTTTAGCTGAATCGATCACCTCTCCATCCACCACAATAGTAGGTACTGCTTTTCCAGGAATAGGGAGTCCTGTGTTCTTGATCAGTAACTTTCCATGCAGCACGACATAGGGTACCGGTCCTTCTTCCAGGTTCGCCTTCAGCGGAGTGTATTCTTTAATGTTCGTGGCATCGATGGTAATCGGTAGTTCTTTATAATGGGCTACCTGTGCCGATAGATGATAACTTTTTCCCAGCGGAAGCTTGACTTTGAATGTAGCGGAGTCCGGATTGATTTTCACCGAGTCAACGGCACTACCCTCTGCCCGAATTTGTATGGGGAGGTGGCGTAATGGGCGTTTGGTGACCGCATTGACGACCGTGCCCGATACTTCTACAAATGGATTGTCCTCATACAATTTGACACGAAAGATATCCGCCTTGCCCAGCGAATTGTTGGCCGATGAATAGTATCCCCAGCTTCCGTTGGGTGTCGTGTGCAGGTAATTTTCCGGTTGAGCAGAGTTGATCGTGTCATTCAATGCAACCGGTGTTGACCATGTATTCCAGTCCTCACTCAACCGTTCGGCTTTATAAATATCAGATTGTTTATTCCTGCGATCGCTGGTGAAGTAGATGGTTTTGTTATCGGCCAGCAGGAAGGGTGTGGTTTCCTTAGTTGTATTTAATGCTTTTAGTGCCACTGGTTTTCCCCACGTTCCGTCTGCCG
>JAHEZH010000266.1 GCA_023251155.1 Flammeovirgaceae bacterium
GGAAAAAAATACTTGGGCGTATTTGATATCGAAAAAAACGAGACCAAGCTTGAAGTGCAAACCATCGATGATATTTACAAATATGCAGACCAGTTAATCAACTCGGTTAGCCATTATGAGAAAGAAGAAAAGAAGGAGTAATTGTTGTCGAGCATCTGTATAATACATGCTCGTCATTCAAAGATAAGCGGCACTGGCCTTACATCTTACATTATAAAAATGGCCAATACGATGGCTAATCACATACGCAATTGACAATATTCTTTTCTTAATAGTTTCCACCTCAAATCACTTCGCTTCAAGATTCAGCAGGCCAATCGAGTTCAGGTTCAAAACAGGCAGGTCACCTCTTACCTGTTCACCAACTCAAGACAGTGAGATACAGCGCTAAAACTGCGCAACAAAAATGCACGACGATGTTTCGTAATTGATTTCGGTAAGTAAAGACCGTAACATTTGTTAAGAATTTCATTAGAATTTATATAAAATCCTGTTAGTGGATTCCATTTTAGCACTTCTCCATTTAAATTCAGCAACGATCGCATTGCTACCCACACCTGTTGACCCACCATTCCTCAATAGGCAGTTGCTATGTCGCGTCAATTTTGCCACGATAACAAGAATAAACATAGATGGCCAATGCCTTTGACAACAAACATTTCAGAAGACTAATCCGACTTCATCCCTGGAAAGCATTGTGAGTCTTTATAATTATTACCTGCCCACTATTCACGCCCATAGCAAGACGAATATCCAAAGACAAAGACGCTGCGCCCGACATCGCTCAGGAAACACTCATCGCCTTGTAGTATAAAAAAGAAAAATTGGCCAACGATCATAAAAAGCCAGTGGAACACTACCTTGCCCGTATTGTAAGAAACAAGGCGATTGACTATGTGCGGTAAAAAACACAAAGACATTGACGCGTTGGCGCTCTTCCAGGAATTTGCCTCCGAAGAGAACACCGTAGACACCATCATAGAACGCGAGCTGTACAGCGAATTCCGGAAAGCCATCGATAGACTACCACCCCGGCAAAGGCAGTGCCTCAACATGAAAATTGACGAGGGCATGTCACTTACCGAAATAGCCGCGAAGCTGAACATCTCCCCTAATACGGTAGACAGTAACCAGGTAATGGCCATAAGAAAATTAAAGGAATGGGCAGCCAGCGACAAATAAACAGTAAATAAAAGACGGCAGACGAAGGATTTGATAGTATTGAAAATAAATCTTGCCCGCAACTAAGGTAAACAAACACTTCATTCGAGTATCCGATATGATCGCACCCAAAAAATCCTTCCATTCAGAAAGAAGCGAATCAGAAGATTTCAAGACAAACGAATAGTGTGGCTCGTTGTGGTAATGGCCATCTGGGCGCTCATCTATTTCTTTTCATAGCGCGGCCTTCTGTTCTACCTAAAGTACGGGTCGTCTTTCCGATGCCTTGCTGCAGCGGGTGCTCAACACACGCAGATCATGCTTCCATTTTAAAACCACTGTGCCATAGGCGGCACGCAGCATCTCTTCGGCACGCTGTCTGGTAGTTCTGCTTCAATCAGCTGCGTGCAAAGAAACTCAAGCTCTTCCACTTTCTGCATATAATAGAATTGGTCAATGTCTCGATGAATGTTCAGTTGCGGCATCGCATAAGGCGTGTAATCAGTTTACGAAGCTTCACAATAAGCTTGCGCACATGGGCTATTGGTGGCATAGTTCAATAGTATCAGAAAAAAGACCGGGACACCTCACCTAAACCCTTCGGGCCGTATGAAAGGCCTTGCTAAGTTGTTAACCTAATTAAGATGTCTCCGGTCTTTGAATCAGGCTTCTCCGGCTGATTCAATCGCAAGGTCAGGAAGGGTGGTGAAAAGTGGATGTGACTCTAACTTATAATTTATTACGGATGATGAGCTCAGACGAGATGAGCGAAGGTGTCTACCAAACTATCATTAAACAAGTAATACCTGGTTCAGCAAAGATAATAGATCAATTCGGTGTCCTCGGAATCAATACTCCCAATCCAATTTTACTATTCGATATTTTATAGCGAACATCACAAGCCCCACCCTGCTCTTGACATTCAGTTTTTCGAAAAGTGAATTTCGATACCCATCAATTGTCTTGGGACTAAGGAACATCTTACCAGCAATTTCATGATAGGTCATTTCGCTACAGGCATGTTGTAAAAATTCCCTTTCCCGCTCGTTCATCTGATCTATGCCAACAGGTTGCTTATCGGTTAAGACCGTTTGTTGAAGAGAATGAACCAACTTGCCCGTTATAAAATCGGTGTAATAAATGCCTTTATTGAAAATAGCCCTCAAAGCTTCAGCCAGTTCATTTGGTTCAACATCCTTACATAGATATCCTTTGACACCAAGTTTGAGCATCTTAACAATGATCTCCTCCTTTTCAACCATGCTAATGACCAGAATTTTTATATCCGGATAACTTTCACGTAGCCATTGTACTGTATTAAGTCCGTCCATACCGGGCATGTTGACATCCATCAGGATGATATCAGGTTGATCTTCGGAAACCAGTTTCTTTTGAAGATCAAGACCATTATCTGCTTCAAAAAGAATGACACATTCTTTACAGACCATTTCAATAAGACTGATCAGCCCCTTTCGAAAAAGCTTATGATCGTCCACAAGTACGAGTTTGATTACGCCAATCGGTAACATTTATTTATAAAGGCAATTCTATAGACATCGTAGTTCCCTCTCCGATCCTACTCTGAATGGAAACCTGCGCGTTGATCATCTTCGCCCGGTTCTGCAAGTTCGTAAGACCCGAACCGCCACTTCCGATTTTCTCATCAACATTAAAGCCCACACCGTTGTCAACGCATACTAAAGTAAACATTTTTTCCGAACTGTGCATGGAAATAGTTACTGTAGAAGCCTCGCTATGCTTTACAATATTGTTAAGAATCTCCTGTACCATCCGGTAGAAGATAATCGTTTTACTGGAATCAATTACTGGAGTTCCTCCCGTAGTGGTAGTCGATACAGCAAAATGCCCTAGCTTGTTCAGCCTCTCCGCTTCACTTTCCACTCCCCGCACAATTCCCATCTGGCTGACCCGATCACTGTTCAGGCTGATGGAAAGTGATTTTACATCATGGATGAGTTGTCGCACCAACTCTTTCGTATCCTCTATCTTCTGCGAGGCTTTTACTTCATCCCCCAGTTGCAATGTATTCAGATTGATCTTGATCAGACTGGCGACCTGCCCCAGGTTATCATGTAGCTCATAGGCAATGTGCCTCAAGGTCTGCTCTTTTATTTCTAGCTGAGATTGCAGCAGGCTTTCTTCAAAATTCTTTCTGGCAATTGCTCGTTCCTTAATACTTAATCTATTCTTACTATTAAATAGCACAAATAGAAACACAATAATAAGTGCAAAAAATAATGTCAGGATTGTTCCTACGATGATAGTGACAATTATCTCCTCGTTCTCAAGTCGCATAGAAATGCTTTAATGTATAAAGAATACAAAAGCAGGTTTAAAAAATAATTAATATAAACCAGCTTGGAATAGAGCTCGATGTTATTCTGACGCAGATAACTTGAAAAACCCATAATAAACATACAGCCGGAAAAAAAAATCAGATTTCCAATGGAAATCCAGAAATGAGAATGGTCCTTTAAAATAATTGCCATATCACTTCGGTACAATTCAAGAAAATAAACCACCACATAGCAACAGATGAACAACCCTTCAACAGTAAAGTCACTAAAGTCAATGGTTTTTATATGATCAAAATGATACAGGTAATGATAACCAAAATAAAGTGAGAAACAGGTAAAACCAACTAGCACAAAGTACCTCGACATCCTCTTCTCAAGTATCGTATAATAGTAAGAGTGCAGGAGAAAAGAACTAATAAACTGATTAATGTGATAGTAAGGAAATGTATTTATCTTCAATGGAACTAAGACATCATTTACAATCTGGGTGACCAGGTTGAAAAAATACAATGGAAGAAAAACAAAGAAGATACTGCCGAGTTTGTTTCTTCTGGTCAAGAGAATGACAAAGCCCGACAGTAGCAATCCATAATAAACATATTTCAGAAAAATATGCATGGGCTATTGATGAAAGTGTGTCTTCAATACTTCAAAAGGAGTAGCTAACGTATAATCTTTTGGCCCTACCTGATAGTCACCAGCTGTTCGTGTATGTCCGGGTGGCAACCATGTATCTTCACCATCAGCAGGAGGATCTGATTTTGTTTTCTCAAAATGAGAAGCCACTATTTCCCGTTCTTTGTCAATGGCCAGTATACAACCGGTGACGCTACTCATTGTATTTAAATTTGCTAATCCAAGGTAGACAGCCAGCGAATCACAATCTGTCAGTTTAGTCATAGTCACCAAACGGTCCAGCGCATCTTTAGGGATATAAAACTTGACGAACTCCTCGGGCTTACTAATCCGAATTTCTTTAGGCGCATGGTTATCCTCAAGAAATTTAGCGATGGCATTCATCTTCGTATAATAGGCCTTCACTTTTTCATAGATATCCTGCAAGGGCGTTGGTGCAGGCTCCATTTTGTTTTTTTGCTTTCCCATAGACTTTTTATTTAAAGGTTTTAATTAATACCCCAAGCTACAGTGACCCGCCCTGACTATCCTACACCATCCTAGAAAAACCATTATTTTCTAAGCATTAACAGGAAAAATCCTATATCAACTTCCATGTTTTTCATTTTGCCAAAGTTTCACCGATGAGCAAACTTTGAATCACCAACTAAAGCCAATCTACAAAATAAACAATCCAACATTATGGAAGACAATATAAAAAAAACCGTGTCATACATCGGATGGACCCTTTTGCTATCGGTCATTTCATTTTATATCTATGGCGTATACCTCGCCATCCATCAGACACTACGGGCACCAATCGAGGCCATCGATTACCCGTCTTTTTTGTCTACAACAATTGCATCCGTTCAAGCATTACTGCTTACAAATCTTGGATTTTTGCTGGGCATTTCTGTCACTAACCCAACCTCCAAGGTGGCCGCTGCGCTTGGCTTAAGTAAAAATATTCCAGGTGTGGAAATGGCACCTCCAGCACCACTCGACATAAAAAGCCAGGTGCAGTTATTCGCATTGATCATCTACTTGCTGAGCCTTATCGCCTGCATGATCACCTGGATTACCAAAGAATTTAAGTCCGATACGCTGCTGGTTGTCCCCCTAATCACCGAATCCTCCAAGATGTTTATTGGAGTTGCGCTCGCGTACTTATCGGCAGTCCTTAAATAATATCAACATGAAAACACACCTACTCTACACCAAAGACAAAGTACGTGCGCGTAATGAAATACGGCAAGTGAAAGGTCAGATTTCCCAAGAGTTCACCGATGAGTTGATCGTTGCTCAGTTGCCGGACGAATTCAATGTGTCAGCGTTACAATCGTCCACTTCTACAATTCCTGCAAAACTTAACAAAAAATCCCAACTGGCACTCGGGGCGTGGGCGGCTTCCATCGAAAAGTCGAGCTACAAAGAATTGGCGCCGAACAAGAACCAGGGACTCTCTTGGGATACCCCTGGCTATCAAACTCCCAAAAGCCTGGCAACACTTACTTTTCCTGCACAGGAGGGTACGCAGGTCAGCCGTTCAACAGGAACTCCAACGAGCCTGTATATGACAGGACAGGTTGCAGTAGGCATT